>DAOORM010000293.1:0-3425 GCA_035389265.1 Flavobacteriales bacterium
CGCGGCACAGAGGCGTGCTAGTTCGGCAGCGGTGAAATGATCACTGGTTGTCATCAACGAGGTGGTCTGCTAGGCGGTGCTGGGTACACGGATCAGTTCGCGCCAGCTATCCGCTTTGTATTCGGTCTCTTCCCACTCCCGTTCCGGATCAGATCCTTTGGTGATGCCCGCACCCACATGCATGACGGCATGATCGGGGAACACGCGCATGCACCGGATGTTCACGAACAGTTCCATGCGGCCATCGGCGCTCCAAGGGCCCCAGAAGCCCGCGTAGAGTTCGCGGTCGCCCTCTTCCAAGGCTTCGATCCGCTCCAGCGCCAACCCCGGTGGTAGTCCGCCAACGGCCGGTGTCGGGTGGATGGCGTTCACCAATTCCTCCACCGTCCGGTTCTCCAATGTCGCTGTGATGCTCGTGCGCAGGTGAGCCACAGGTCCGGCTGGTAACACATCGGGTCCATCCACGGTGATGGTGCGCGCACCCAGGTCGATCAACGAACCCGTGATGCTTTTGGTGACCACGCGTTGTTCGTGTCGCTCCTTGGCTCCCCAGCCGGTCGGCTCCGCTGGTGCGGTAGTGATCGGCGCGGTCCCGGCGATGGCTTCGATGCGCACGCTGTCGTTCTCGGCAAGGATCAGGCGCTCCGGTGAAGCCCCCAGCCAAAGTCCATGTTCCGGAGAGGAGACGAGCGCAACGAATGCATCTGGGCGGGCGTTCACCGCTTCCACGAAGAGCGATCCGGCCTCTTCCGCACCAACGGCTAGGCGGACCGTCCTGGACATCACCACTTTTTCCAGCGGGCCTGTCACGCACTCTTCCCTGGCCTGTGCCACTGCGCGTTCGAACGCTTCACGCGTGGTGCCCACATGGGGCCTAGAAGCCAGGGGAGCGCTGGCCCCCGTGCATTCCATCAGTCGGTGCCAGTGAGGTTCAGCATCACCGAAGGTGAGTTCCACGTCAGAGCGGATCATCGGCGTGCGCGCTTCGGCACGGAACGGGGAGAAGAGGAATACATCGTTCAGCTCCCACCAAAGGCCGCTCTCGCAGCGATCCAGTTCGGGTGTTTGCTGCGCCCAAAGGGTGACGGCCCCGCCTGGCGAACGAAAGGCAGCGAAAGTGATGCGCTCACTGATGCAGTAGCGTAGCGCGAGGCGCAGGGCTGGTTCGGAACTCATCGGCGTTCGATGATCATGTTGGTGAGCCTGCAGATCGCACAGAGTTTTCCGGCCTCATCGTGCACGCGGATATCCCACACATGGGTCTTGCTTCCCTGGTGTACGAGTTCGCCGGTGGCGATAACGCGTCCGCTCTTCACGCCGCGCAAGTGGTTCGCAGTGATCTCCATGCCTACGGTGCCCTGGGTTCGCAGGTCGATCAACATGGCTGAACCAACGCTGCCCAAGGTTTCTGCCAGCGCTGCAGTGGCTCCGCCGTGGAGCAGTCCCATGGGTTGATGGGTTCGATGGTCCACCGGCATAGAGGCCTGTAACCGGCCTTCGGGATCCACTGTGAAGCGGATGTCCAGATGCTCCACGAGGGTATTGGCCCGCATGGAATCGGCGGCCTGGGCATGTTGGGGGGTGAAACGCATGAGAGGAATGGGTGCCAAAGGTAGCCGTGGGCCATCTTTGCAACCATGGAGGCACCTGCCAAGGTCCGTTTGCTGCTGGTGGAGGATGAGGAAGCCCTGCGTTCCACGCTCCGGTTGAACTTCGACCTGGAGGGCTATGACGTTACCACCGTGGCCAACGGTCCCGATGCGCTCGAACGTCTACGCGGTGCCCATTACGATGTGGTCATCATGGACGTGATGCTACCCGGTATGGACGGGTTCACGGTAGTGGAGACGATCCGGCTGGAAGGCAACGCCACACCTGTCCTGTTCCTGACGGCACGCACGAGCGGGGCGGACCGGATCCGGGGTCTCAAGGCCGGTGAGGACCACCTCGGGAAACCCTTCGAGTTGGAGGAACTGCTGCTGCGCGTGGCGAAGCTGGTGCAGCGGGGCGGCTCGAAAGTGACCACGACCGTCCTGGAATCCTATGCATTCGGTGAGAACCACGTGGATTTCCAGAGCTACGAAGTGCGGGGGCAGGGCGGTTTGGTGAAGACCTTGAGCCAGCGGGAAAGGATGCTTCTGCGGCTGCTGGTGGAACGGCAAGGCGAAGTGGTCTCACGGGAGGAGATCCTACAGAAAGTATGGGGGTACAATGTGTTCCCGACCACCCGCACGGTGGATAATTTCATCGTTGGTTTCCGCAAGTATTTCGAGCCTGACCCCCGGGAACCCAGGCACTTCCATTCGATCAGGGGGGTGGGCTACAAGTTCACCTTGTGATTTTTTTCGGTCGGACTGGCAACCCTCCCGGCAACCCGGCGTCATTTGTTCAGAAGGGTCGGTCTTCCTGACCTTATTCTGGTTCCATATTCCTTGCAGGTTTACCGCGCAGGGGCTCCGAAAGGGGCCCCTGTTCGGTTTTTGGTGGTTTCCGGTCCTTGTCGGCAGGACCGCTCCATCGGTCGGGTCATCCCTTGCTGTAGGCGATGGGCTTGCGCTTGCCGAAGACTACGAGTATCTTGCGGCCTCCCAAGGGAGACTTTTCCGTCTTCCGGGTAGGAAGTCCGATCAATCCAGGGACCAAACAACCCCATCCATGAACCGCTCGATACGCGCATCCATCCTTTCACTGCTCTTCGTTGCTTCCGCTTTCGCGGCCTCGGCCCAAAGTGCAGTGGATATCGGTCTGTACCAGAATAACGGGATGTTGGAAGTGAAGGTGCGTCCGCAATCCGATTTCTCCGGCATCTTTTCCTCCTTGGTATTCTCCATCCGTTGGGATGCGAACTCCAGCGCTAGCTTGGGCGAAAGCACGCAGGATGCTGATGTGGCATCCTTCATGGGTGTTGAGCGCTCCGGGAACATCCGCGAGGAAGGCGGCTTCCGCTATGCTGTCTACGCAGGCTTCGGCATGCAGCCGATGAGCAGCCGCGGTGTCAACTGGCAAGCTGGCCAGGAGTATACGATCGCCAGCATCCCGGTCTCAGGCCAGGGCGAATTCGAACTGGTGAATGATGCTTTTACCGCAGAGCGTCGCAACAACGCGAACTTCTACGCTGCGTTGGGTGGTGCTGACCGCACAGGGATCATCTACAAGGGTCTCGCCCCGGCTTCCGAGGATGGCAGCGTGTTGATCCAACCGAACCCGAACAATGGCCGGTTCACGCTGAGCTTCGCCAATGCACAAAAGGGAGATGTGACGGTGGAGATCATCAACGCCATCGGTCAGAGCGTGTTCAACGAAACGGTGCGCGACCTCGAAGGCAACTACAAGAAGGAAATGGACCTGAGCACGATGGGTGCGGGTTCCTACTACGTGAAACTGAAGCGCAACGGCAATACCACCTCCCACAAGGTGATCTACCG
>DAOORM010000294.1:0-3424 GCA_035389265.1 Flavobacteriales bacterium
ACACCGTCCTACGCGCTGCATCTCGCCGAATGGGCTGCCGCGCGTGGCATCGACATTGCCAGCTCCAGCGTTCGCAGCATCCTCGTTGCGGGCGAGCCCGGCGGCGGCGAGCCGGCGATGCGGGAAAGGCTCGAAGCCGCCTGGGGTGCCAAGGTCATCGAGGCCATGGGCATCGGCGACATCTCCGTCTCGCTGTGGGGCGAGTGCGAGGCGCAGGCCGGCATGCATTTCTCCGGGCGCGGCTTCGTGCATTTCGAGCTTATCGATCCGGAGACGGGCGCCGCGGCCCAGACTTCGGCATCCGCAAGCGCCTGTTGGAGTATGATGATGTGATGAACAGCCAGCGGACGGTTATCTACAAGCGCCGCCACCATGCGCTCTTCGGCGAGCGCTTGAAGCTGGACGTTTTGAACATGTTCTACGAAGTGAGCGCCAGCGTGGTGAACGAATACCACGAAAGCGGCGACTTCGACGGATTCCAACTGGAACTCTTCCGTCGCCTGAGCTGCGAAAGCCCGGTGAACGCCGAGAACTTCAAGAACATCAAGACCGAGGAGCTGATCGAACAGGTCTACGATTCCGCCTTGGCCAGCTACGAGCGCCACGGTAAGGTGACGGCGGACCAAGCGATGCCGGTGATCACCGATGTGTTCTTGAACCAGGGGCAACAGTACCAGAACATCGTGGTGCCCATCACCGATGGCATGAAGACCATGCAAGTGGTGACCGACCTGGCCAAGACCTACAAGAGCCAGGGCCGCGAACTGATCGCCAGCGTGGAGAAGTACATCACGCTCGCCATCATCGACAACGAGTGGAAGGAACACCTGCGCGAGATGGACGAACTGCGCCGCAGCGTGCAGAACGCCAGCATCGAGCAGAAGGACCCGCTGTTGATCTACAAACTGGAGAGCTTCAACCTGTTCAAGGCCATGCTCGAACGCATCAACGGAGATGTGGTCGGCTTCCTGGCGAAAGCCGGGCTACCCACGGCACAACCGCAGGTACGCGAAGCACAGGCACCAGCGCCCCCGCAACAACGGGTTCAGACCAGTCGCACGGAGGTGCCGCAATTCGCTGGTAGCGGAAGCTCCGGAGCGCCTCGCCCATCGGCTGGACCTGCAGCACCCGGCCGCGGGGCCATGCCACCTCCCCCGCCCCGCACGCCCCCAACGCCGGTGCGTGTGGACAAAGCCCCGGGCCGCAACGATCCATGTCCGTGCGGCAGCGGCAAGAAGTACAAGCAGTGCCACGGGCAAGGAGCATAATGCGTTCTAATCCGAACATCACCTGAAAAGCCGAAGGCCCTCGATCGCTCGAGGGCCTTCCTGCTTATGGTGTATGTAGTTGGGTTCTAGAATTGGACCGGCACACGCATCTGCACGCGCACGGGGACACCTTTATCCGCGCCTGGTGTCCAAGGCGAGGTGGACTTGATCACATCCACCACCTGATCATCAAGGGCCTTGTCCTGGCCTTCGATCACCTTAACGTCGCTCAACTCACCGTTCTTCTCCACCACGAAGGAGGCCATCACAGGTCCCTTTACGGAAGAGCCTTCGGGAAGTTTCACGCCTTCCTTCACCGTGCGCACGAACGCCCGTTCGTCGCCACCGCGGAAGGTGGGCATGGTCTCGGCCCGGGTGTAGAGGATATTGGCCAGCACATCGGGGTTGTACACCTTCTCCGCCAAAGGGCCACCCCAGGGATCGAAGCGCAACCACACACCGGTCTTGTTGCCCATCACGTACTCGCCCTGGCTTTCCACTTTGCCGTTGGGGTGGTAGAACACGAAGGGGCCTTCTTCGATCGACAGCGCTGCATCGCGGAAGCGCCCTTCGGCCTTCAGCTTGCCATCCATCGTATAGATGCGGCCGATGAAGAGTTCACCATCCTTGCCATCGGGCACCATGTAGAAGGCCGCCTTGCCGCGCGAGGTGGGCTCCAGTACGGTGCTCAGGTAGATCTTCGCCGCCTTGGGATCGCCATTGCCGGCTTCCACCGCGGTGGCCGAGAGCGAGAGGAGCAGAAAGGCTACGGGGAATTTTGATCGCACGGCGCTCAGGAGAGATGGTTGTTCCCTTCCTACGCGGATGGATGTGGAAGGTTACACGGCCGGCTAGAAAGAGCCCGCCGGATCAGCAGCACTGAAACACCCGAAACGCTCGGCTAACGAACGCGACGAGCTGTACCATGCTCAAGGGACCACCACCAACCGCTGGACACTTCGGCCTTGACCGGTGTTCTGTAGGACGGTGTAGATACCAGGTGGGTGCAAGGACAGATCGATGTCGCGGCTGTAAGGAGGTAGGTGAAGTACTTCGCGGCCATGCATGTCACATACAATTAGTAGCATGGGCGAAGGAGTCGCTATGTGGAACAGACCGTAAGACGGGTTGGGATGAACTACGGTTCCACCGACTTGGTCCGAACCAGTAATCACATTGCCCTGATCGATCACCGAACACAATTGCACGCCGATCGGACCCGGTAGACCATTGTCGTTCTCCATGTTATACATCGCCGTATCACCGACCATACATGCCCAAGCTGAACCAGTAAGTTCCAGCATAGGGCCATAGGTGGTTCCCATCCCGGATTGCCAGAACTGGAACGGATGGAAAAGTGGATCCGTCACATGCCTCACGTAGTGGCGCTCAACGGTCACTCCTTCATTCGTCAGTGTCTCGATCGAGTTGACCACCATATCTCTAACAAAATAATCAATGCCCGACTGATATGTATTACTCCAAAGCACGTTGCGCACCGTATCACCGGCCTGCGCGCTCAGATCTCCGGTGAGGTATTCAGCTGAAGAATCCGGGATATAGGCGTAACCCTTGCCACTTGCGTCAGAACGGACGTAATAAACTCTGGTTAGCTCATAGTCTCGATACTCGTGGATCCGCTTGTAAACCTGTTCACCGATCAGCGTATCAGGGTCGGCGTTCATCTGGTAGTTCACATCATAACCGGGAGGTGAACCATCGTCATCCCTGCCACACCACCGCGCATCACCGTTCGGGTAGAACTGCGCTGTGCTGTGTGTGGTCGCTCCCAGCGCAAGCAAAAAGAAGATCGTCTGTCGCATTTGTGTTCATTCTATCACCACCCGATCAACATGCCGGGCGTCTTGGGTGTCCACAACAACGGTGTAGAGTCCATTAAGCTTGGAAATGTCCAATACGCTCAATTTTGCTTGAATACGTCCGGCTAGGGCCAGCTTACCAGTGGTGTCGAAGAATCGTACGTGACCTGACCCTCCATTCCCTAGCTCAGGACACAAGACGGATATTGACCCACTCGCAGGATTGGGATAAAGAGCGAGCGATCTGGATACAAAAGTACCCTCCTCATCACTCCCTGCCATCTCCAAGTCAACAAATCCGCTCTTGGGTCGGAAGCTATTCCCTGGCAGATCACA
>DAOORM010000295.1:0-3423 GCA_035389265.1 Flavobacteriales bacterium
CGTGTACCGCTGATCGATGCGCGCCTTCCTTTCACTGGCATTCACCGTAGCAATGCTCACCGCATTCGCTCAACCCGGACCGCGGCCCGTCACCCACAGGGCCAGGTGCGACTGTAAACTTCCCCTAAAGTCGGGCCAGGTATAACTGGAGGTCTCCGGGGCATTTGTTGTTAGGGTTGGATGGGCACTGGGGGCCGGTTCCCGAGTGCTTTATGAGGGCGAAGATGGTTGTGGTCGTACATCCACTCTGTGGTCCGCAGGCGAACCTCTTCGAGGGTACGGAACACGTAGGCGCTGAGCACATCGCGCCGTAGGCTGCCGTCTTCGCTCATGCAATGCTTCCATGGTCAGCTTCCTTGCGTCATCTCTTCTCATGCCGCGAACAAACCCCCTAAGCGATCAAGATCCAAGCTTTGATCCGCCGGATCCATAATACCGAGCCCCGATCTGGTGCGAGCGCCACCACTCGTGCCCTTGCATACCGCGATCCTCCAACTCGCGCGCGTTCCTGCTCGGTGCGGCCGACCTCAGCGCATCAATGTGACCGGGAAACGCTGCACCTGCCCACGATCGCTGCGGGTTTCGATCACGTACTTGCCACTGGGCAGGCTTGCGGGCAGTTCCAGTTGCGTTGCGGAAACGTGCAGCCGCATCGTTCCCCGCCAAGCGCACCGGCCCGCCTGGTCGTACACGTTGATCGTATACAGCCCGGGAGCGTAGCCGCTGAGCAGGACCAGACCCGTCGTGGGATCAGGGTAGAGCCGCAGGATCGGGCCGGTGATGGCCGGCACTCCCGTATTCAGGCATTGCGGGTCCGTAGGCGGCAGAACGGTGATGGCCAGTGTGGCGCTGTCGTTGGTGCACGGTGCGATACCCGGAACGATGTACGCGTAGCTGCCGGCGGCATCCGTGCCGGGAAGGAAGATGCCATTGTGCGGAACACCCGCGCCGTCCTCCCAGGATCCGGAAACGTCGGGGCTTCCCAACAAGGAGTCGATCATGACGAAGGGCGTCGCGTTCTCGCACACGGTGATCGAATCGCCGATCCCCGCATTCGCGGATGGCACAAGGGTGACCTGCAGCACGGCGGTATCGTTGGCACACGGAGCGCTACCATCAACAATGTAGAAGTAGACCCCGGGGTCGCCGTTCTCCCAATGCCCGAAGGGATCGGGGTTGCCCGACAGTGAATCGATGAGGGTGAATGGCGGTGCGTTCTCGCACGCCGAGACCGCATTGTCGATGCCGGCGTTGGGGGCCGTGTTCACGATCACGGTAAGGCAGGCGGTGTCGCCGCTTACCGCGTAGCAATAGACGCCGGGGCCATCGGGGCCCGGCACGAAGAGGGGGGAATGCGGCACGCCTCCATGGCTCCAGGTGCCACCGGCCTGCGGCGCGCCCGCGAGTGCGTCCAGCAGCTGGAAGGGTTGCGCACTGGAGCAGATGGTAATGGTGGTATCGGCACCGGCCATGCCCGTGTTCGGGGTACCGGCCACCTTGTATCGCACCTGGATCACGTTGTTCTGCACATTGTTCAACGTACACGACGCGATGATCTCCTTCGACTGGTCGTTGACGAAATCGAACCAGACGATGGTATCGGTGCCGAGGTTAATGGGCCAGTTGTTATCGACCGCCGTGCCCGTGATATCGAACCAGCCAAGAAGCCAGGCATACGCGGCCAACCCCCGTTGGTCGTACAGCGTGTGCTTCTGCCTGAGCACCGGGTAACTGCCGCCGGGGATGGTGAGCGTGCCCCAGGCATCCACCACGTCCAAGCGGCTGATATTCCTTATCACCCGCACGGAATCGACTCCCAGTGTGGAAACGGTATTGGGCGGCATCTGGTCCGGCGTGAAGGCCTCGTCAACATAGCTGCTATGCTGCGTGATGTCGAAGAAGTTCATCGGTGCGTACTGCACGGGCATCGGCAGTTGCAGGTGTGTAGTGATGTTGATGCTCGCGTCGATGGGTTCGTCGCCGTAGGACCCCATGTCGGTCACCTGCGTGGCCGAGACGCTGAGGTAGGTCTCCCGGTCCGGGTCGCTGCCGTACGGCCGGTACATCAGTTCAGCCCCCGGGAAGTCCGCGGCCCCGAGTCCGGAGGAGGGAGCGCGGAAGATCTGCTGCCAATAGTCGGTGGCTTGCAACCCGCTCAGATCCCATTGCTGGTCGCCACCCGGGGCCGTGTAAATGGCGAAAACGGCATCGGGCTGGTTGCCGAACGCGTAATGCAGCGTATCCCCCACGGCGGGAAAGACACTGCTGGTGACGGTGATCTGCGCGTGCGCGTGCGCGGCACAGAGCATGGCCACAGCGACGGCGGTGAGAGTTCGGTGCATCATGGGGGTATGATGCACCGAATATACGAATAGGCTGGCTGCGTACAGCGCCGAGCTGTGGCCTGGCGCCATGCTCGTACGGGCCACCTTCAAGCACGGTGGCGAGCAGATGCATGCGGGGCTTGTGCCTTTCGAGCGCAACGATGTGGTCGTGTTCACGGATGAGAATTACCTGCCTGATGATGCTGATGCGCTCATGGACATCTATCTGCCGCAAGGCCTCCCTGTAGACAGCCTGCTGCCCGTGATCGTGTGGACGCACGGCGGTGGCTGGGCGTGTGGTCCATGGCACCTTCCGGTTGAGGACGGACCCGAGGAAACGCACGGTCCGGATCCGGACTGGGAAGCGGAAGGTGGGCCTGAAGCCCGTGATCGTGCGGTAGGCGGGTGTTCGGGCCGCTACACTTGAACCCACGCAAAGTCTCCGCCTCGAGGCCCTTCGTGCGGTCGATCCCGTTCTACGGCTCCCCCCGCTCGCCAACCGTGAAAAACAAGTCCTTCCCCAACAGGAAGTCCACATCGCGAAGGTTTGCGCCCTGCGCGGGCACTTGCCGGATGCGATAGGGACCGACGGCGAGCTTCGGTGGTAGGTTGAGCGTGACGTGGTGGGGCCAACTCTCGCCGTACACATCCGTATCCGTGCGCACCGCGAAGGTGAAGTCGCACAGTTGGGTACAGCAGTCCTTCATGTAGAGGCCGCCCATACTTGCCTGGTGGGGCTGGCCGCTGTTCTCCCACGTGAATGTGAAGTGCACGGTATCGTCCGGTGCGGGGTTGATGGGGCTGATGCGCACGTGCGTGCCGAAGCGGTCGCCGATCACGGTATCGCGTGGCACGGCGGTATCGATCACCAGTGCGCCGTTCTTCCAGCGGTAGTGGCTCGGCTTCCAGGCGATCGTGCCCAGGTCGATGCGCGTGGCATAGGGAACACGCACCACCATCTCGGGATAGGCCGTGAACAGGTAGGAGACGCCCACGAAGTGGATGTCCACCCAGCGGCCGTGGGCATTGCGGATCCCCTCACACTCGATCTCGCCTTCAAAGCGGCCGGTCTTCAGGTCCACCATCAGCTGCGGCCTGG
>DAOORM010000296.1:0-3419 GCA_035389265.1 Flavobacteriales bacterium
GGCTGCTACCGTGCTATCCGAAGTGAAGGCATCAACAATGAACTGGAAGTTGAAGGTGCTATCTGCGTCTTGAGCCAAATTTGCTCGAGTATCGGACAATGACAGGCCGGTGAGATGGATGCGCTCGTTGAACAGACCGGTGAGTGATACACGGGCCTTCAGTTCACCGGCGCTGATCAACGTATCACCGGATAGGTCCTCGATATAGAGCCCTTGGATGGAAACACCGAGCGGAAAGCGAAGTACGAGCTTCTCCAGCGCCACTTCGGCGCCGAGTTTCTCGTGCAGGAATGCGACCGCCTTGCCCCGGACCAGATCCTGAACAGCCGGGATATAAAGGGCCACGGAGACCAAGATCAGCAACCCGACCGGGAACAACAACGCCGCCAATGACCAACGCACCAAACGCCGGAACAGTGGACGGCGGAGGCGTGGCTCAACTATTTCCTTGGGCGCGTTCGAATCCGCTTCCTGCATCTGCCCGGCAAAGATCCGGTGTCCTGTGCAAGAAGCTTGCCCTCGCCCGCTTCAGCTACCAACGATCCCCGATCGATCGGTCACAGTAAGGTCTGCACAGGCACATTCCCTTCAACCACCTTGCCATCCAGCAATTTGATGGTGCGCTGGGCATAACCCGCGTCGCGCAGGCTGTGGGTAACGATGATGACCGTGGTCCCCAATTTGTTGAGTTCCGTCAACAGTCCCATCACCTCCTCGCCCATCGCGGTATCGAGATTACCTGTCGGTTCGTCGGCCAGGATCAGCTTCGGGGCGTTCACCACGGCACGTGCGATGGCCACACGCTGCTGCTGCCCGCCGCTGAGCTGCTGGGGGAAGTGCTTGGCGCGGTGGGCGATGTTCATGCGTTGCATGGCTTCCTCCACGCGCTCCCGACGCTCGGCCTTCGCCATGCGGGTGTAGATCAACGGCAGTTCGATGTTCTCCTGGACCGTCAGTTCATCGATCAGGTTGAAGCTTTGGAAAACGAAACCGATGGTGCTCTTGCGCACCTCCGCACGCTTGCGTTCGTTGTAGCCACTGACATCCTCTCCATTCACGAGGTAGGTGCCGCTCGAAGGAGAGTCGAGTAGTCCGATGATGTTGAGCAGTGTGGACTTCCCGCAGCCACTGGGCCCCATGATGGCCACGAACTCACCCTGCTCGATAGCGATGTTCACGTGGTTCAGCGCGGTGGTCTCCACCGTGTCGGTGCGGTACACCTTGGAAAGATCTGTGGTCTTCAGCAGGCTCATGGGCTTGGGAGTTGGAGCGATACGGTGGATCGCAGGTTGTTACTGGATGATGATCTCGTCGGCGTTGTTGAAGGCGTCGTAGCGGCTGGTGATCACGCGATCGCCGGGTTCGAGCCCTTCGATCACCTCGTACATGTCCGGGTTCTGGCGACCAAGAGAAACGGTCCGTTTGGTACCCGTCCCTTCGGCATCCACCACGTACACCCATTGCCCACCACTGTCTTGGAAGAAAGGGCCGCGTGGCAGCATCACCGCTTGCATGTCTTCGCTCAGCTGCAAGCGCACCTGGAAGGTCTGGCCGCGACGCACGTCGGGTTTCTCCCCTACGAATCGGAGGTCCACGTCGAACTCTCCGTTGCTTACCTCCGGATAGACCTTGAAGACCTCAACGCTGAACTCGCGACCACCTTGGATGAAACTCCCGTGCAGGCCGATGCTCACCCGACTGACATAGTGCTCAGGTATACGTGCGCGTACCTTGAAGCTCTCCAACACATCGATCTGCGCGATGCGTTCGCCGCGTTGCTTTGTCTGCCCCAGTTCCACGTTCAACCCGCTCAGCTGCCCATCGATCGGGGCCTTGATCACCAGGTTCTGGAGGTTCTCCCGCAGGAAGCGCAGATTCTGATCGATGAGGGCCAGGTTGGTGGTGATGGAACCGACCTGGCTTTGGCGAAAGATGGAGTCGCTGCGCACGTTCGCGGCAAGCAGCTTCCGTTTCTCTCGCATGTAGGCGAGGTTCTCCACATTGCTGAGGTAGGTGTTGGAGGCGAGCAAGGAATCACGCATCAGTCGTTCATCCACGCGCCCATCGCGCTCGAGCCTCTTCAGGTCCTTATCCAGGTTGAGCAGGTCATCCTTCAAACGGGTGGTCTGCTGATCCATGGCCAGGCGCGTGTTCCGCAGGTTGTTCTGTTGATCTAGGAGCTGCGCCTCGCGGTTGATCGCATCCATATGCAACTGTGGATTGCTCAACTCAAGGATGGGCTCTCCGGCCTTCACATGGGTGCCGTCCTCCACGAAACGCCGTTTCACCGTGCCGCCTTCGAGGGCATCGAGGAATACGGTCTGGATCGGCTGAACAGTACCGGTGACCGGAATGAACTCCTTGAACAAGCCTTGTTGCACAGTGGCCAAGGTGACCTTCGCCGCTTCCACGCGAACGCGCTTGGTGGTGAAGGAGCCGGCCCAAAGGATGGCCAACAGCAGAACAGCGCCAACGATGCAGCCGAGGGCGATGAGTCGTTTGCGCCGAGCTGGGCGCGGGTCGAGGGCACGGTCCATGAACGAGGGGTGATGCAAGGTTCCACCAGCGGGAAGTGCCCCAGAAGAAGAATGTGCGGGCCTGCTGGACTGGTGACGAACGGTTGGCCAGCCAAGCAGGTGACCACACGATGGTGCCCCCGTCGAATATGATGGCGGAACTCGAACACATGATACCTTGCAGCATGCGCTCCTCCCTCGTTCCAGTCCTGGTGATGCTTCCCTTCCTTGGTTCAGCACAAGCCCAGAGCTGTACATATGACTATACCACACGCCAGTTCGACGTTTCCATCGAGAACGATATCCTCTATGGCGTAGCGGAACGTTTCGATGGTGGAACGGATAGCCTGCGGCTGAACCTGTTCAAACCTGTGGGTGATGGCGTTATCCAGCGACCCTTATTCGTGGCCGTGCATGGCGGCGCCTTCATCGGTGGCAACCGCAATGAGATGAATGAGCTCTGCCGCTGGTACGCGGAACGAGGCTATGTGGCGGCCACGATCAGCTACCGGCTAGGATTCTACGCACCACCCATCCTTTCCACACCCTACGCGTACGATCAGGCGGAGGTGATCCGCGCGGCCTATCGGGCGCAACAGGATGTGAAGGGGGCCATCCGCTTCCTGCGTTCAAGAAGCGAACAGGACAGCACCGATGTGGATAACGTGTCCATCTGTGGGGTCAGCGCTGGAGCCATCACCGCCATGCATGTGGCCTATGCGACTGCCGATCTGGAGAAGCCTGCAGCCTGCAACGCTGCCGCACCGGCGAACCACATCCTGGTGCAGTACCCACGTCCCGACCTTGGGCCGATCGATGGTACCTTGAATCCAGGCACGAGTGCCACGGTGAATGCTTGCGTGACCTACTTCGGTGGCATCTTGGACACCGCGATGATCGATG
>DAOORM010000297.1:0-3413 GCA_035389265.1 Flavobacteriales bacterium
CCCGGACAAGGAGGTGGACCACGACAGCGTGTTCAACATCTTCTCCCTGCCCTTCCCCGACTTGGAGCTACGCGCTACGATCGGCACCTTGAAGTACCATCGCTACGAGCTGAAGGACTTCAACACCGTGCTGCACCTGAAGCCCGATCACACGTTGAAGGTAGATACCTTGAGCGTTGGCATCGCTAAAGGAACCATCGGGCTCAGCGGGGCATTCACCGCAAAGGACCCACGGGACATCCGGTTCACCAGCACCCTCACCGCGCGCGACGTGGACTTGGACGCACTGATGATCAAGTTCGACAACTTCGGACAGGATGTGTTGCTGAACAAGAACCTGCACGGCCGCGTGAGCGGAACAGTGCAGAGCAGCTGGCCCATGCACGCGGACCTAACCCCGATCATGGAGAACGGAGAGGCGCACCTAGGCATCGAAGTGGTCGGTGGCAGCCTAGTGGACTTCGCACCGATGCACGCCATGGCCGACCTGTTCGCCGACAAGAACCTCGACCTGGTGCGTTTCGACACGCTCCGCAACGATCTTCACCTCAAGGATGGCGTGCTCGACATACCGGCGATGAACTTGAACAGTTCCCTGGGCTACATCGAGCTCAGCGGCAAGCAGTACCTGGACCTGCGGATGGAATACTACCTGCGGATACCCTGGTCGCTCGTTTCCCAAGCCGCGAGCACAAAGCTGTTCGGCGGCAAGCGAAAAGAAGAAGTGGACCCCGAACAGGTGGACGCCATCCAGTACCGTGATGCTGACAAGCGCGTGCGGACCTTGAACGTGAAAGTGACGGGGACGCCTGATGAATACGACATCACCTTGGGGCGGGATAAAGGCCGGTAGCACCTCCGACACAGCTGAGCCTACGCCGGAACCCGGTAACAAGTGGGGCTAAAAACGCGCAGGAACACAGGCGAACTGGAACTACTGGGTAGTCGGACAGCGAATGAGCCCACCGGGAACGATACATGTTGCCGCGTCCTGAGCGACGCTACCAGAATGGATAACCTTGTTCTGAGATGAAGCGGACATGGAAGTACCTACAGCGGCACGTGGGCGCTGGTAGGTTGGGCTGTCAGCCGCTCATCGGCTCACCGTGCGCGCCTGCTCATGCACCCCTTCGGACACGAGCAACGCTTCCACAGCTAGACCCGAATAGGTGCGTTCCGCGCGGCCTTGGCCGGTGATGTCCTGGGTGTACCAGGTGCCCACTTTCACTCCGCGCTGGTACTCCCCTACGCTCTCGATGCGGCCGTTGGGGTGATAGTACACGAAACGTCCGTGCGGGATGGTCAACGCCGCATCCAAGTAGCTGCCTTCCATGCGTTGGATCTGCTGCGCACTGCGGATGCGTACATGGTACAAACCATCACCATGGGTAGCCACGGTGCGTGCTGCAGCTCCGCGTTGATCGTGGGTCACCGCGGTGCTCAGGTCAGGTCCCACGCGGTCCAACCGCACTACATGTGCGCGGCGGCCCAGATCGACCGGATCGCTGAAACTATCCTGCGCGCTGCTCGGCGTGGACAATAGGGCACTGGCAAGTAGAAGTGTTGGGGTGAGTCGAATGATCATGGCGTAGTGTTCCGCAACCAAGTATGGTACAAAAGCGTGCCGATCGTATCCACTGGGCAAGTGCTTGAGTCACTGGTATCTTAGGGTGCCATCGCCGTCGGTGGGGTGAGACGTACGCCGTCAGGTGTGGAAGTTCCACCACCACGGTTCCACAGCACAGCAGGAGATATTCAACACCACGGGTGTAACAGCGGCGGGCCGGGGAGAGTTTCCCCGGCCCGCCGCTGTTCCATTCCATTTATTCGCTATCAAGCGGCGCGTTGGGCGCCGGTGCGTATCGCTTCGCCAATGATGACGAGTATGGCATTCGTGGCGCGCATCTGCTCTTCCAACAGCTTACGGATCCCGGTGGTGAGGCCATCACTGCACAGGAGGTCCGCATAGAGTGCGCGGGTGAGTTCCTCATTGCGTTCCATAGCGACCAGGACAGCGTGATCGTTCGCCAGCGTCGCGGGCTCCGGTGTCGATACGGTGGTTGCAGGTTTGGTGGCTGCATTGTACGGCAAGCCACCGGTGATCAGCAGGGCACGGTTCAGCTCCGCCATGGGGCGGCGCCGTTTGGTGGCCAGTTGTTGCAGCAGATGCTTGTTGAAGGCGTCGTGCATGTTGGCGCAGCCGTGTGCGTAGGCCTGCTGGTTAGCACCCAGGTTGGCCATAAGGTCGGCAAGGGAGGTGCGTGTGGCGGGCATGGCGCTCAGTTGTTGAGTTTGGCTTCGATGCACTGCGTAGCGGTGGGTACGGCGCGGAGGCGCTCGGCCGGAATGCGCTGACCGGTGACGCGGCAAATGCCATAGGTGCCGTTGGCGACCCGGGCCAAGGCGTTGGTCAAGTCCGTGCGGTACTTGAGCTGCCGCGACAGCAGGTGGGCCGCTTCCTCACGTTCCAAACTGGCTTGGCCATCCTCCAGCATGTTCGAGGTACGGGACGTATCATCGGTGCCATTGCCACGATCGAAGAGCAGTGTTTGCTCAAGGGTGGCGATGGAGGCATCGGTGTTGGCCAGCCTTTCCGCGAGCAGTTGACGGAAGTTTTCCAACTCGGCTGTTGCATAACGCTGTGCGGGCAGGCTTTGCGGTGC
The DNA here is from genome assembly GCA_035389265.1 of Flavobacteriales bacterium. Taxonomy (GTDB): domain Bacteria; phylum Bacteroidota; class Bacteroidia; order Flavobacteriales_F; family PHOS-HE28; genus PHOS-HE28. The sequence continues at coordinate 2,664 of DAOORM010000297.1, forward strand.
GGTAGTGGTGCTGGTCTTCATGGATCTGGGAGTTGAAGCGCTCCAGTCCGATCGTATGCCAGAAGCCAGTGACGTTGCGAAGCCCTTGACGGAAAAGGGGTTGTGTAGAAGGCGGCAGCGGTGGCGCGCTCAGCAGTGTGGAATGGATCACCGGATGGTTTCCACGGTGTTGTGGAGGAGGCTCCCCAGTGACCGCTGTGATCGTGAACCGAAGGGCGAACAGCAGTGCCCTGGTACTGTGCCCTTTCCATCGTAGTTCACCTTCCAGCAGGTCGGTTGCGGGCTTGGCACAGTTTCAGCCTAGCATGGGTTATCCATCCGCTCCATGTTCATCCGACCGGTGCTCCTCGTACTCTGCGCCATCTGCTGCATGGGGTCCCATGCAGGTTTGTTGGTAGCGGATGGCTTGTTGCGTACGGTGGGGGTTGACCGGTCGGTGGTCCGGCTCACGGTGCTGCCCGAATTCAGCGAGCCTTACCCGGTTCAACACAGTGGTGGACACTTCGAGCTGGAACTCCCCTACCACGCGCACTACGTGCTCCGAGCCGAAGCACCGGGCTGTGCCACCAAGGAAGTGGTCTTCAATATGAACCTCCCGCTGCGCTTGAACGGACCGGAACGCGCCTTCTCCTTGGAGATCCTGATGGAGCGTATGGCCGACGGCGCCACCTTCCACTATGCTGGTCCGGTGGGCTTGGTCTTCTTCGATGAGACGAAGCAAGCCTTCGTACACACCACCGATCACAGTCG
>DAOORM010000298.1:0-3406 GCA_035389265.1 Flavobacteriales bacterium
GAATTGCGCCATTTCGTTCGCCTCCAGCTGCATGGTACGCGCCAGCACGAGCAACTGTTGGTCGTGCTGATTCTGCACGTCCGTCACATTGAATTCCTCTTGGGCCAGTTGGGCTTCCAAGGTCAGTTGCTCCGCGCGTGCGATACGACCAGCCTCCACCAAAGCACGTGTCCGTTCGATCTGTTCGCGGGTGTTGGCCGCTTGTGCTTCCGCCGCTGCGATGCGTTCGCGGAGGCCAAGCACGTTCAGGAAGCTTTGGACAACGGAGACACGCACATCGTTCCGGGCCGCTTCAATGCCCTTCATGGCCGCTTCAGCGTCGAAGCCAGCTTGCTTGATCGTATTCTGCTTGCTGAATCCACGGAACAGTTCCACCTGGCTGCTCAGGAAGAAGTTGTTGGTGCGGACGCGGTCCGTGGCGAAGGTGTTGGTGAAGCGGTCGATCACGCGGCCATAGTTGTAGCCGTGCGTGGCCGCACCGTTAAGGTCTGGAAGCAGGTCCCAATAGGTGCGCTCCTGGTTCTCGCCGGCCAGTTCGGCGTCCAACGCGGCGTTCAGCACGGCCAGGTTGCGTTCATCGGCACGGGCGATGCATTGTTGCAGGGTCCACGCCTGTTGGGCCATGGCTCCAGTGCCGAGGAGCAGGGGAATGAAGAAAGTGGCGATGCGCATGAGGGTACCCGATGAATGCGATGGGACCAAAAGTACCGGTGCGCCGCGGCTGTGACTGGCGGTTATGACGAACGGTGGTCGGGCGGGGCGAAAGGTGCGTGCTCAGGTACCGAGCACCTTCACCTCCACGCGTCGGTTGGCCTCGCTCTGCTCCTTGTTCTTGGGCTCGGGATAGATCATCTGGCTATTTCCAAGGCCTTGGTAGGAGATGCGGGAGGGGTCCACGTCGTTCACCAGCAGGAAGTCATACACGGTCTTCGCCCGCGCGGTGCTCAGGTCGATGAACTCCTTCTTGTTCTTGAAAGTGGGTCCGTTCACATGCCCCTGCACCTCGATCTTTACGCCGGGATTCTCTTGCAGGAAACGGAGCAGCAGCAGCAGTGATGCTTCGGATTGGCGCATCACCTTATCCTCATTGCCCACGAAGCGGATGTCGTCCAGCACCACCTTCTCACCAGCGCTGATAGGGGTCAGTTTGATGTCCACGTTGACCACGGGGTCGGTGTTGCCCTTCACGCGCACGGTGGTGAACATGTAGCCTTTGTGAGTGCAACCGATCTTCAGGTTGCGGTACATGGCCATGTCGTACTCGTAAGTGCTCTTGCCCTTCGCTTCCACCACTTTGTCGAACTCCATGCCGTCGATGGTGAGCGTTGCGGGTACGGGTTTACCGCTCTTGGCATCGGCGATGTTCACCACCACATGCTGTTTCTGTTGCTTCTTGTCTTCCTCCAGCGGTTCGGGTGGTGGGGGTGGCGGGTCGTAGTGGAAACGGATCTCGTAGCCGCCGCGTGGTGGGTTCTGGTGGTCGATCACCAGGTAGAAGAGCTGGCCGGCCTCCACTTCCATCGAGCGGCTATAGCTGGCACCCACGCCGGATCGCACGAACTCCTCCGGTGCTTCCTTGCTCAGGCCGCAGCGCGAGGCTAGGGCCGGGTCGTTGCGCGAGATGTTGGAGCGGATGGGCTCCACCTGCTTGGTGGCGATCTTATCGCAGATGCCCGGAATAGCCCCTTCGAAGATGATGAAGTCGATGTCGTCCGACGTGTTGTTCGGGGTGATGTCCATGGTGAGGTTGCATTTCACCGGAACCCGGAACTTGTACCACGTGGTGTGGTGCTCGCGCTCGAACCACTGCTTGTGGTCGGACGAATTCTCCTTGATCTCCAGCTTGTTGCCGAAGCCACGAACAGCCTGCTCCGTGCGGTAAACGGAGTCGTTGATCATGATGGCTCCTGTGCAGTCACCATTGTCCTGGGTGAACCGTCCGGGCGTTTGGGCCCACACGGTTCCGCAGAGAACAACCGCTGCCAGGGAGAGCAGTGAACGGTCCATATCGGCCCGTGCATACGCAAATGGGTAGCCGAAGGTTCAGTAGCCCAGGTTGCTCCCCAGCCAACGTTCCATCCATTCCACGGACTCCCCCTTGCGCCGCGCCAGGTCGGCGATCTGGTCCTTGGCCACGCGGCCGATGCCGAAATACTTGCTCTTCGGGTGGGCGAAGTAGAAGCCGCTGACCGCTGCCGCCGGGCTCATGGCCATGCCCTCGGTGAGGGTGATGCCCGTGTGCTTGGTGGCGTCCAGCAGGAGGAAGAGTTCGGGCTTCTCGGTGTGGTCGGGGCATGCGGGATAACCCGGTGCCGGACGGATTCCTTGGTACTCCTCCTTGATCAGCTGGTCGTTGCTGAGGCGGATGGTCTCATAGCCCCACAGTTCTTGGCGCACTACTTCGTGCAGCTTCTCGGCGAAGGCTTCGGCGAGGCGATCGGCCAGGGCCTTGAGAAGGATGGCGCTGTAGTCGTCGTGCGCGGCCTCGAAGCGCTTCACGCGTTCGTCCACGCCGTGGCCCGCGCTTACCGCGAAGCCACCGAGGAAGTCGGGCGTGCCAGCCGGAGCGATGAAGTCCGCGAGCGCGATGTAGGGAACGCCGGGGGCCTTTTTGCTCTGCTGGCGCATGGTGTGCACACGACCGATGACTTTGACGCGTGCGGCATCGCCGTAGAGTTCGATGTCGTCATCGTTCACCGCGTTCGCGGGCCAGAGGCCAGCTACCCCGTGTGCTTGGATCCACTGCTCCTTCACGATCCGGTCCAACATCTTCTGCGCGTCGTTGTATAGGCGCGTGGCTTCTGCACCCACCACGGCGTCCTCCAGGATGCGCGGGAACTTGCCGGCCAGTTCCCAGGCCATGAAGAAGGGCGTCCAATCGATGTAGGGCACCAGCTCGGCGAGCGGGTAGTTGCGGTAGCTGTAGATGCCGGTGCTCTTCGGGGCCACGGGCGGCTCGGCGGCGAAGTCGATGGTTAACTTCTTCGCACGAGCTTCTTCCAGCGGCACGTACTCCTTCTCGCGCTGACTGCCTTCGTACTGCGAACGCACCTTGGCGTACTCCTCCTTGATGTCCGCTTCGAAGCGATCACGCTCGTTGTCGCTGAGTAGGTTGCTTACCACGGGCACGCTGCGGCTGGCGTCGATCACATGCACCACGGGCTTGCTGTAGTGCGGGGCGATCTTCACGGCGGTATGTACACGACTGGTGGTAGCTCCACCGATCAAGAGCGGCAAGTCGAAGCCCTCGCGCTCCATCTCCTTGGCCACGTGCACCATCTCGTCCAGCGAGGGAGTGATCAGGCCGCTAAGGCCGATGATGTCCACCTTCATCTCGCGGGCGGTCTTCAAGATGGTGGCGCTCTGCACCATCACGCCGAGGTCGATCACCTGCCAGCCGTTGCAG
>DAOORM010000299.1:0-3402 GCA_035389265.1 Flavobacteriales bacterium
CCTGATTGCCCAGGCGCTCGCCGCACCGGCCCGCATGAGGTCGGATTGCGGCAGACCGTAGCGCCCGCCGGCCCGACCTCAGCGTCATCTATAATCAGACCCATGGAACAATATCGCGGCACCACCATCCTCTCCGTGCGCCGCTCCTATCTCCAGTTCCTGTTCCAAGCGCTGAAGCTGCCTTTCCTTCCTATCTACAACGATGCGCAGTTGAAACACACCATCCGCATCAACGACCGCTCGCGGCTCACGTTCATCGGGTTGGGTGCCTACGACAACGTAGAGCTCAACCCCGGCGCCAATGATGGCATCACCGACGTGGAACGCTTCGAGCGCAACCGATATATCCTAGGCAACATCCCCGAGAACGACCAGTGGAACTACACCGTGGGCGCCCGCTTCGACCGGTTCGTGGCGAAAGGACTGCACACCTTGGTGGTGAGCCGCAGCCACCTCTTCAATGAGGCGACCAAATTCCGCAACAACGACGAGAGCGACCCGAGCGCTTTGCTGCTTCGCTATGGAAGTCAGGAAGAGGAGAACAAGTTCCGCTATGAGGCGCAGATGAACTACGGCGCCTGGCGTTTCGTGGGCGGTGTGAACGCTGAGCATGCACGCTACAGCACCGATACGTATGCACAACGCGTGATCGGTGGCCTGCCCGTCATCATTGACTACAACAGCACTTTGTCAGTGGACAAGTTCGGCGCCTTCGGGCAGCTCAGCCGCACCTTCGGCAAGCTCTCCGGCTCGTTGGGTCTGCGAACGGACATCAACACGCTGCGGTCCACCATGAGCGATCCGCTCGATCAGCTCTCACCGCGCCTCTCACTGTCCTACGCCGTCAGCGATGCGATCGCCATCAATGCCAATGCGGGGCGGTTCTATCAGTTGCCTCCCTATACGGTGCTCGGTTTCCGCGATGCCATAGGCACACCGTTGAACCTGGATGGCGGTATCCGTTACATCCAAGCGGATCACGTGGTAGCTGGTGTGGAGTATTACACCCAGAACAATGGCAAGATCTCCGTGGAAGGTTTCCACAAGTGGTACGATCGTTATCCCCTGCTTGTGGATAAGGGGGTGAGCCTGGCCAACCTCGGTGGCGACTTCGGCGTGATCGGGAACGAGCTTGCCGTGCCGACATCCAAAGGACGTTCCTACGGTGTGGAGTTCCTGGCCCAGCAGAAGCTGTACAAGGGCTTCTATGGCATCGCCTCCTACACGTTCGTGAAGAGCGAGTTCACCAATGCCAATGGCCGCTTCGCACCCAGCAGCTGGGATTTCGGCCATATCGTGAACCTTACGGGAGGCAAACGATTGCCCAAGGATTGGGAAGTGGGCCTCAATTGGCGCCTGCAGGGTGGTGGGCCATACACGCCCTTCGACTTGAACGCCTCGTCGCTGATCGTGAACTGGGAGAGCCAACAGCAAGGTGTACCCGACTTCGCGAACATCAATACACTGCGCCTTCGCGGTTTCAACCAGCTCAATGTCCGGGTCGATAAGCGGTACTACTTCAAAGGGTGGACCCTGAACGTGTACCTCGACGTGGAGAATGTGCTCGGCAGCGAGTTGCCAGGACCTCCCTTCGTCGACGTCCTGCGCGACGTTAATGGTCAGCCCGCTGTGGACCCGACGGATCCTTCACGATACGTGCTCCGCGAGTTGTCGAACGACGGTGCCACCGTGCTGCCCAGTGTAGGTCTGATGATAGAGATCTAAGGAACGATCCATGGAGCGCTTTTCAGCTTGACTAGTGAAGCCCAGCTCGAGACCTTCTGACTGAAGCAGCTGCTCAGGACTTCCGGATCTGCACTTTATTTACCCATCCCCTAAATGAACAAGCCCCTCGCGGTAGTCGAAGGGCTTGAAATTCAGAAAGTGGGACGTACTGGATTCGAACCAGTGACCTCATGCGTGTGAAGCATGCGCTCTAAACCAGCTGAGCTAACATCCCAGTATTTCAATCGGACCGCAGTATGCCGGTCCTTGTGGAGGCAGCCGGATTCGAACCAGCGACCCTCTGCTTGTAAGGCAGATGCTCTGAACCAGCTGAGCTATGCCTCCATTACCTATCCAAAGAACGAACTCGAACCAGCGACCCTCCCGCCTGTTGGGCGGGATGCTCTGAACCAGCTGAGCTATGCCTCCATTACCTATCCAAAGAACTCACGCCGTCTTACGGGAAGGCGTTAAGGGGCGGCAAATATAGCGGAAGCGGTCAAACTACCTCGGCCACCACGAAAACACTGCCGGTGACCAGCACCAGGTCGTTGATGGCCGCAGCGCGGCGAGCGGCTTCGAAAGCTGCGCCAACACTAGGATAGGAGGGTCCATGGAGGCCGAATGCTGCGGCGCGCTGCTGGAGTTCCGAAGCATCCAAGCCCCGAGGGATGTCGGCCTTGCAGAAGTAATAGGTGGCTTGTTCTGGTAGTTCGGCCAAGACCAGGCTCAAGTCCTTGTCGTTCACCATGCCAAGCACGATATGCAACTGCTCGTAAGGTTGGCATTCGAGCATGCGCTTCACCACCCGCAGGCCATCCACGTTGTGGGCCACGTCGGCAATGGTCAAGGGCAGGTCGGAGAGGATCTGCCAACGTCCCTTTAGCCCCGTGTTCAGCACCACGCGCAGGAATCCCTCTGCGATGTGCTGCTCTTCGATCCGCCAGCCCTTTTGGCGCAAGTGCTCTAGTGCGGCTAATGCTGTACGGGCATTCCGCTCTTGGTGCTCTCCATGCAATGCGCTTCGGTGGGGAAGGCGACCCTGTTGGTCAACCAGGGTCATCGGCGCGTTCAAAGATCCCGCCCTGTTCAAGAACACGTCCGCCACCGGGCCCTCGGCTTCGCCCACCACGACCGGCACGCCCGCTTTGATGATGCCGGCCTTCTCCGTTGCGATCGCCTCCAATGTCTTGCCGAGGAAGTCCATGTGGTCCCAGCCGATGTTGGTGATGACGCTCACTTCCGGCGTGACCACGTTGGTGCTGTCCAAGCGCCCACCCATGCCGGTCTCGATCACAGCGATATCCACCTGTTGCTCGCGGAACCACCATAGGGCCAGCGCCACCCCCCATTCGAAGAACGAGGCTTCGATCGGCTCGAAGCCGGCCCGATACCGCTCCACGAACCCCACCACCTCCGCTTCGCTGATCATCTCCCCGTTGATCCGGAATCGCTCCCGGAAGTCCTTCAGGTGCGGTGAGGTATGCAAGCCCACCTTGTACCCGGCTTCTTGGAGCACGCTCGCGACCAGGTGGCTCGTGCTTCCTTTTCCATTCGTGCCGGCCACATGCACACAGCGCAGCCCCCGTTCAGGATGCCCGAGCAGGTCCATCAGGGCATGCGTGTTCGTGAGGTCCGCCTTGTATGCGGCCTTGCCGATGCGTTGGAACATGGGCA
>DAOORM010000300.1:0-3397 GCA_035389265.1 Flavobacteriales bacterium
CGCTGTCGGCGCCGATCAGCACGGGCCTGCCCACCAGCTTGGGGTTCTCCAGCCGCTCCACGCTCACGAAGAAGGTGTTGAGGTCCAAGTGGAGGATCGTTCGTTCGCCGTTGATCATTCTACATTTTTCATTCGCACTGCTGCCATCAGCACAACGCTAACAGGTCGACCCAGTGGTTCCGCTGTACAGCGGAAGGCGCTACGGTGCTTCGATCAATGTGGGTGCTTTGGCCGCCTCCCGCCCAAAGCGGCGGGAACGGGCTGTCCGCTATAGTCCCGCACGGCCGGTCCAGCGGTGGCGGCACTGCGGGGTTCCGCCGTACGGCGGACCTCCTCGTTGCACGCCTCCACAAGGCCCGGCCGTGCGGGGGCTGCCGCTCCCATCCCTGGCGGAGGTCCCCGTCCGGCCAACAGTTCCGTTCTGACAAATTAACCGTCATGTTGCGGTCAGTAAAATAGTCATTAGATTTGTCCGTCGGATAACTGATCAACGAAATGATGGGAACCCTGGCGATCAATAGCACCTTCCACAAGCCCACCTACACGGAGCTGCTGCCCTTGCAGCGTTTCGTGGTACACGAGCCAGCGGGCCGCTACGGCATCACCGAACTGTTGGATCGGCACTTGGCGCGCAAGGTCATCGTGGTCCGTGGGCAGCACGTGCTGTTGGATCGTGATCTGGCCGCGCTCCACGGTGTGTCATTGAAGCGGATCAAGGCCTTGGTGCGGGCCGGTGGGGCCTATTTCGAGGAGGTCAGTATCCTTCTCCTTACACCCGATGAACTGGCCGCGGCGCGGTCGCGTTCGGGGACCGTGGCATCAGGTCCAAAGGCCCCGGTCCATGCCTTCACGGAGGTGGGCATCCTTACAGTAGGCCTACTCCTGCGTACCCAGCGGGCCATGGCCTTCAACCTGCGCATCATCCGCCTCTTCCTACGCATGCGCGATGTGGTGGTCGCCAACCAGGATATCCTGATCCGCCTGGATCAACTGGAGGAACGCGCCGGTGGCGAAGGACACGATATCAAGGGTATGCTGCAAGAGCTCAAAGAACTGCTCAGCCCCCCTTCTATCCCGCTGGACCCTGCTGGTGCTGAACCCGACGAAGCATGAACACGGCCATGTACACCCTCGTCATGGAGCCACCCGCTACTTACAAGGCCGTGGCTCCGCCCGATGCCGCTATCACCGGCCGCATCCACTATATCCGTGGGCAGAAAGTGATGCTTGACCGTGACCTTGCCGAGCTCTATGGCGTGCAGGTCAAGGCGCTCAAACAGGCGGTGCGCCGGAATATGGAGCGTTTCCCGGAGGATTTCATGTTCGAACTAAGGATCGAAGAGGCGGAAGTTTCAAGGTCACAATTTGTGACCTTGAACATGCCAGCTGCCTCAAGGTCGCCGAATGCGACCTTGAAACGAGGTCAGAACATCAAGTACGTACCCTTCGCCTTCACCGAGCACGGCATACTCATGCTCGCGAACGTGCTTCGCAGCGAACAGGCCATCGCCGTGAGCATTCACATTATCCGCGTATTCAACCGCATGCGGGAGGTCTTCCATTCCCCGGAGAATGTACTGGACAAGCTGAGGGAGTTGGAGGAGCGTATCTCCGTACACGACAATGAGATCCAGGCCATCTTCGATCACCTCACGGAATTGGTCTCGCCCACGGAACAGGCGCGCAAACCCATCGGCTTCAAACCAGCCGACGCATGATCACCGCCCCACAGCATAAGACAGTCCTGCAACCGACATAAGACACTCTACACATGGCAAACCCCGTCTTCGGCTCCAACATCAAACTCCTGCGCACCCGCCGTGGCCGCTCGCAGGAAGAGACCGCCATCGCCCTCGAGGTGAAACGTTCCAGCTATAGCGGCTACGAGAACGGCACCGCCGAACCCTCGTTCGAGCTGCTCGTGCGCATGAGTGAATACTTCAAGGTGAGCATCGACAAACTGCTGCGCGATGATCTGGGTGCCCTCAGCGACAGCCAGATGGGCGTGCTGGAGCGCGGTGGTGACATCGACCTCAGCGGTCGGCGCCTGCGTGTGCTGGCCACCACGGTCGATCGCGAGGACCGCGAGAACGTGGAGCTGGTTCCCGAGAAGGCAAAGGCCGGCTACGCGCTGGGCTACGCCGATCCGGAGTACATCAGCATCCTGCCCACCTTCCAGATGCCCTTCCTGGCGCGCGACCGGAAGTATCGCACCTTCCAGATCAGCGGCGACAGCATGCCGCCCGTGGCGGACGGTTCCTGGGTCACCGGCGAGTATGTGCAGAACTGGCAGACCGTCCGCGATGGCCAGCCGTACATCGTGGTCACCAAGGATGATGGCATCGTCTTCAAGGTGGCCTACAACCAGCTGAAGGAGAAGGGCACCCTACTGCTGTGCAGCACCAACCCGCTGTACGCACCATACGAGGTGCAGGTCACCAATGTGCTCGAGATCTGGAAGTTCGTGCACTTCATCAGTGCCGAGCTGCCCGAACCCAACATGAGCCGGGATGAACTCGCCCGAAGCGTGGTGGAGCTGCGCAAGGAGGTGGGGCAGTTGCGCCTGGCCATGGAGCAGCAAGGGAGGCTGTCGTTCTGAGCCCGGTAGGGGGCGGGGTTATCTTGTACCCTATGCGTCAGTATCCCATCGATCGTTTGCGTAGGCCCTTCCACGATTTCCTGCGCGATCAATCCACCGGCGGGATCCTCCTCTTCGTGGTGGCCATGATCGCCATGGTCTGGGCCAATTCGCCCTGGAAGGAGAGCTACCATCACCTGTGGGAACATACCATGGCCATCAGCTTCGACGAATGGAAGCTGGAACGCACGCTGCACCATTGGATCAATGATGGCCTCATGGCCATGTTCTTCTTCCTGGTCGGCCTCGAACTGAAACGCGAAGTGGTCGGGGGCGAACTGTCGCGTCCCCGTGATGCGGTGCTTCCCGTAGCGGCCGGTCTTGGCGGCATGATCGTGCCCGCGCTGATCTTTCTCTTGTTCAATCCGAGCGGTGAATCCCATGCGGGATGGGGCATCCCCATGGCCACGGACATTGCGTTCGCCATCGGACTGTTGGCCCTGTTGGGCAGCCGGGCACCCGTCGCCCTCAAGGTCTTCATCACCACATTGGCCATTGCCGATGATCTTGGAGCGGTGCTGGTCATCGCCATCTTCTACACGTCGGATATCAGCTTCATCAACCTGGCGATCGGAGCTGGGTTCCTGCTCATGCTCGTCGCCGGCAATGTGTTGGGCGTTCGCAGTCCGTGGTACTACGCCCTGTTCGGTATCGGTGGGATGTGGACGGCCTTTCTGCTCAGCGGCATCCACGCCACGGTGGCCGGGGTGCTGGCGGCTTTCGCCATCCCAGCCGTGACGCGGATGGACGAGGTCACCT
>DAOORM010000301.1:0-3397 GCA_035389265.1 Flavobacteriales bacterium
TTCGGGAAGGCGTGGCCAAATACTACCATACCAATGGAGTGCTCCACAAGGAGGTACCGTTCAAAGGCGGAAAGGAGGAGGGAAGGGGATATGAGTACGCCGATGACGGACGCATCATCTCCTTGCTCCAATATGGTGCTGGCTTGTTGCGAAAGCGGGAGGATATCAACCGGGTGGATAACATGGGACTCAAACAAGGCCCCTGGAAGGAGTTCCATGCGAATGGAAAAGTGAAGTGGGAGGGGACTTATGTGGATGGTGAGCGCCAAGGTCTTTTCAAGGAATACGATCCCCGTGGTGGCTTGAAGGACATGGTGAAATTCGATAATGGTGTGAAGGACGAACAGGCTTCACAAGCGCAGATGTTGGACATCAAGCGCACCTACCATGCGAATGGTAAAGTAGCCAGCATGGGCAGCTATTCGAGGAGCGGTAAGAAGGAGGGCTTGTTCCGGGATTTCAACGAGAAAGGCGAGGCCACAACGGCCAGTATCTACGCTGGTGATCAGTTGCTGAGCCAAGGGTCCGTGAATGATGTAGGGGCCTTGGAAGGCGAGTGGACCGAGTTCTACATCACCGGTGAGAAACGTGCGCAAGGAAGTTATAAGGCCGGCAAGAAGGAGGGGGATTGGACCTTCTTCCACCGCGCCGGTGGCGTGGAACAGAAAGGCAAGTACCAGAACGGCCTTCCGCAGGGGACCTGGGTATGGTACTACGAGGACGGCAAAAAGCATCGCGAGGAACTCTACCGGAAAGGCAAGGAGGATGGTGCATCCGTGGAGCTTGACGAAGAGGGTAATGTGATCGTTCAAGGCGACTACATCGACGGCCTCAAGGATGGTAAGTGGTTCTACAAGGTCGGTGACCACCAAGAAGAAGGTGTGTACAAGGACGGTTTGAAGGATGGCGAGTGGATCTACACCTACGATAACGGGAAGAAGTACTTCATGGGTTCATTCTTGAACGGAGAGCCCAATGGGAAACACAAGTGGTACCACCCCAATGGTCAATTGAAGTTGGAAGGCAGGTACAGCCTAGGCTTGGAGCAAGGTGATCATATCCACTACAACGAACAGGGTATCCCCATCACCGTGGTGAAGTTCAAGGATGGCGCGGAGATCAAGATCGATGGGGAACGTATTCCAGCACCGTATACGATCGACGAGATCACTCCTTGACCACGCTCCGCGCCGACTTCTGTAAGTTCGTGGCATGGTAGGCAAGGGAGTGCCTGGAGGAGCCCCGGTGGTGCAACATTCCATGGAGCAGGCGTACGCTGAGTTGCAGAGGCAGTACGAACAGCTAGTGAGCAGGAACCTGGCCGGTGTTTACCGCACCACCATGGATGGCAGATTCCTGGAGTGCAATGATGCCCTAGCGCGGATACTGGGGTATATCGACCGGAATGAACTGCTCGGGTCTCAAGCCCACTCCATCTATCCATCGGCTGCTGACCGTGATCGCTTCCTTGAGGATCTGCTTCGGGCTAAGCAATTGATCAACTACGAGCTTTCCCTCAAACACAAGAACGGGCGGTCGGTGGATGTTCTGGAGAACGTCTTCCTCGATGTCCTCGAAGATGGCACTGCCACCATTCAAGGGACTTTGATCGACATCACGGCCATCAAGCAGGCTGAAATGGAGCAGGCTTCCCTCACGGCCAGCTACCGAAGTTTGGTCGAACACATGCGCGATGGCGTCATGGTGCTCCGCGAAGGAAGAGTGCACTACGCCAACCCCGCCGCGCAACGCCTCACTGGATCCCCGTTGATCGGAATGGACATCGCCGGTTTATTCGCCGCGGCTGATGAACGGGCGGTGCAGGAACTGGTCCAGTCCTCTGGCCCGGAGCCCGCTTCAGCCCCCCTGATCGTTCGATTGCGCAACGACAGTACCTCCGAGGTCGGGCTCTATGCCACCAAAGCGCTCTTCGAAGGCGCCGCAGCCGTGCAAGTCACCATTCAGGACGAACAAGCCAGGCAGAATCTGCTTCGTGAGCGGCTACGGGTGCAAATGGCCGAAGAGGTGAACCAAGTGCTTCGGCAAGAGATCGAAGAGCACAGACGCACGCAGGACGCCCTACGCCGTTCCCGCCAGTTCGCGCGAAGTCTGGTCGATAGTTCGCTGGACATGATCATGGCCGCCGATCCCGAAGGCCTGATCACCGAATACAATCCTGCCGCCCAAATGCGGTTCGGCTACGAAGCCCACGAGGTGATGGGCACCAGCACCAACAAGCTGTACGCGGACCCCACCGAGTACGCGCGGATCCAACACGAACTAAACACCTATGGGGCCTTCACCGGTGAGGTGAGGAATGTGACCAAGGATGGTGAAGTATTCTCATCGTTCCTAGCGGCTTCTCGCCTCTTCGATGAGGATGGGCAGTTCCTCGGTGCGATGGGTGTGTCGCGGGATATCACACGGATGAAACAGGACCGTGAGGCCCTGCAAGCCAGCGAAGAGCGCTACCGCGATCTGTTCGAGAACGCCACGGACCTGATCCAAAGCGTGGATCCAGATGGTCGCTTCCAGTACGTGAACAACGCGTGGAAGCGATCCTTGGGCTATACCGAACGGGAGGTCGGATCCCTTCGCCTGAAGGATGTGGTGCACCCCGCCCAACTGGCGGCCTACGAAGAGCGCCATGAACGTGTCATGGCCGGAGAAACCGTCGAACGGATCAGCACGGTGTTCGTGGGCAAACAAGGCCAAGAGGTCCACGTGGAAGGGACCACCAACCTGCGCAGCGTGGATGGAAAGCCGGTGGCCACCCGCAGCATCTTCACCGATATGACCCATGTGGATGCTGCCAGGGCCAAGGTACAGGAGCATGAAGCCAAACTGCGCGCACTGTTCGAGAGTAGTGAACACATGTTCTGGACCGTGGACCCCGACATCAAGCTCACCTCCTACAACCGCGGCTATGGCGACATGATCGAACGCCTGCATGGGAAGCGACCGGAGATCAATACGGACCCCACGAAACCAAGGACGCTCTTCGCTTCGACAGAATACCACGCATTCTGGGAGGAGAAGTACAGCCACGCTTTCGCAGGCAAGCCCATGCGTTTTGAGACGGACCGCATTGACCAGCAGGGACAGCGGGTCTGCAATGAGATCTTCCTGAGCCCCGTTTTCGGCTCGGATGGCCAGGTCACCGAGGTGTTCGGTGTGGGCCACGAGATCACCGAACAAAAGCTCGCCGAAGACCTCGTTCGCCACCAAGCGGCTAGGATCAAGGCCATCTTCGAGAACGCCGCCAACGTGATGATCTGGACCCTGAACAAGGACTTCCGGATCACCTCCTTCAACGAGCACTTCCTGCGCACCACGGACCGGCGACTCGGCATCCAGTTCAAAGATGGGGATGACTTCATCGGTACTATGCGGGAGC
>DAOORM010000302.1:0-1357 GCA_035389265.1 Flavobacteriales bacterium
CCGCTGAGTAGTGTGGAGCAGCTTGATGCCGTGGACGAGGCCTCGAAGGTGAAGCGCATCCTCATCTTCAAGCACAGTACCACCTGCAGCATCAGCCGCACGGCCTTGGACCGGTTGCAGCGCAGCTGGGCCGAAGCCGATGATGCTGCGCACGAGCCGTATCTATTGGACTTGCACCGGTATCGTGCGGTCTCCAACGCCGTGGCCGATCGTTACGGCATCAAGCACGAGTCACCCCAAGTACTGGTGATCCAGAACGGGCGTTGTGTACACCACGCGTCGCACTTCGGGATCACCTATGTAGGAACGAAACAAGCCCTCAACGGATGAAGTCGGTCCTCTTCTCCATGTTGCTAGTTTGCGCTGGCCAAGTCGCGCTGGGCCAAACACCGGTGGTTCCGGCGTGGTCGTTCCGACTTGATGTTCCAGCGCGCCCCGACCTCGTGCACATGCCGCCAGCCTATTCCTATGCGCAGCTCGGTTTGTTCTGCAAGCTTGATGTGCAACTGGAACGTCGCCTCAAAGTGCCGGTCTTCTTCCGGCTTGGCGATGTCCGTCAAGTGGAGGCTTGGGAAGGCAAGGGGCCATTGGTGATCCCGAGAGCCGAGCGCTGAACGGAAGGAAGCGATCAGGTCTCGACCAGTCGTGCACTCCGCTGGTCCGAAAGAAACGGTGGCTTCCTGAACAACACCGATGTGTCTTAAGCACTTCGACGAACGAAGATCACCTACGCAACTTCGTTGCTACGGCGAACGAAGAACATCTCCAGTTCGCCCTTGCCCTTCACTTCCACGAAACCCCGTGGCGTGAACTGAAGACCCGGCTGGTCCTTGACAAGATCGTAGGTAGCACGACTGATATTGACGCATCCGATCTCGCCACAACTCTCCATGCGGCTGGCGGTGTTCACCGTATCACCCCAGATGTCGTATTGGAATTTCTTCACCCCCACGATGCCCGCCACCACGGGGCCAGTATGGATGCCTAGGCGCATATCGAACGCTGGCTTACCCATGGCATTCCGTTCGCTCTTGCGGCGTTGCATGAAGGCCTGCATCTCCAAGGCGGCGTTCACCACATCCAAGGGACTGGACGTACCGGGATCAGGCAGGCCCCCGGCACACATGTAGGCGTCACCGATGGTCTTGATCTTCTCCACGCCATGGGCACCGATGATGTCATCGAAGGCCTTGAAGCAGATGTTCAGTTCATTCAACAACTCGGCCGGTTCCACCTGTGCGGCCAGCGTGGTGAAGCCCTTGAAATCGGTGAAGAGCACGGAAGCCAAGTCGAAGTGGCGTGCCGCAGCAGAGCCCTGTGCCTTCAGCTCTTCGGCCACTTCGGCCGGGAGGATGTT
>DAOORM010000302.1:1457-3393 GCA_035389265.1 Flavobacteriales bacterium
GCCTCATCACCGCCCAAGGAACTCACCACATCCAACACGGCCAGGATGGACAGCGCGGCGAGCAGTATCCAACCGGTGCGCTGCTTCTCGGACCAGGCGCTCACCAAAGCCAGCAAGGCGATGATGATGTTGATACCGATGAAGACCCCGTAGTGGATCATGCTCCGCTGGGTGCGGTAGTTGATGTCGGCTGTGTGAAGGGAAGCTTGGATGTCCTGATCGCTGAGCGAGCTGCCCGGCGGACCTTGGGACCGTATGGCGATGACCTCGACGTTCCCGTCGCATTGAAAGAGCAACGGAACATTGAGCGGAGGGATGCCCGCCTTGCGTGTATCCGTGACATTTCCAGGCTGGACCGCCTCCGCATCGGCTTGCAGTATGCGTTCGCCATTGAGGAAGACCTGCACAGGAACTCGCGCAGAAATGCGCAACACCATGGGCACACCCTTCAGCGTCGAGTCCGGGTCCAATGGGATACGCAGCCAATGCACCCCGGTGGTGGGGACGATGGTATCCAAGGAGGCGCGATAACGCAGCCAAGTCGTATCGATCAATGTGCGGTCAGCGCCACCGGCCAGATCACCCATGGCATGGCGGGTGCGCTTCCCCAGGAGACCGATGCCGTCGATCTCCCCACCGTGACCCGGCACATCGGTATCGTCCTCGTAGAAGGTGCGCAGACCGATCGCTCGGGCGAACTCATCATCATCGTTCACCGTGATGGTCTGCGCCGAGGCCTGGCCAGCCCACAGCAGTAGCACCAGTGCGATGAATAAAGACCTCTGATCCCGCATAGGCGAAAAGTAGGCGTTACAGCCTTACGTCAGCTACCGTGTATCACAAGACCCTAGGCCGGACGGATCCGTGGATCGCGCAGACCAACCAACGGAGTGCAACAGCCAACAGATCCCACCATTAAAAGTCACATCCCGAGCGGGAACTCGCGAAGTACCTCGTACGCTGATCCAGTGCGTAACGAACGGCGCAGTAGCACGACACTTCCCACCGGATGAGTGGCCTTGAAGACATGCGGTCTCAGCATGATCCAGGCCGACTTGAACTGATCCGGGCCAAGTCCGGCAGCGATGGTGAGGTGAGGATGCTCGGTGGACCGTACAGCCTGCCTCACAGACTCGATGGAAAGTATGGGCGCCAACAGAGCGGTCCGCAGCGCTCCGATGGCTTCCTTCTCGATCGGATCCACATAGATCGTACGCTGATCGGGAAAGTGCGTGATGCCTTCGTAATGCAGCTCAAAGGGATCCGCATCATGCAAACCAGCAGCGATGCCCGTGGCGATGAGACCACCTTGTTCTTCCGAAACGTCGGCTAAGAAGAGGGTCACGTGCGGCATCAGCCTATGGCCTTGGAAATCGCCGATCAAGGCGCGCAAAGCCTCCCGGATACGGACCACCTCTTTAGCGATGGGGGGTGAAGGGGCGATGATCGCCAGGTAGCGATGCGTGGCTGTCATACTTGGTGCTGCGAAGATGCGATGCAGATGGGCGAACTTCGCCACTGTGAACGATCCAATGCACACCGCGAACTACACCGATACCTTCATCTCCGTGGCAGAGGACTGCCCGGTACATGAGGCGGCGATCCCCGAACACAAGGCTGCTCCATCCGTGGCGGCATTGCAGTACGCGATGATCAGTACCGACCCGTATAAGCATACCTCCGACGACGTGATCTTCGCCGTGCACGCCATGCGCCACGAAATACCCCGGAGCGAATGGAAGGAAGCGCGGGAGCTGTTCTTCAGCAAGGGTCAAGCGTGCCTGCGTGCGAGCCCGCTCACCAAGCGTTACGGGTTCGGTGTCCATAGCGATGCCCATGGTCGTGTAGCCTTGGTCCCGTTGGGGTCAAAGGCGTATGCCACCTTTGCTGGTGATCAACGACTGAAGCAAGTGAAGGCGATGCGTTCCAAACGGGC
>DAOORM010000303.1:0-3391 GCA_035389265.1 Flavobacteriales bacterium
TTGGCGAAGCAAAAGGTGGAAGGTGATCCTTTGGGCCAATTCGATCGGATGACTTCATCGCCATGGATCCTTGCCGCGAATTCCTCAGTCCTACCTTTGCGCTCCCGCGATGAGCACCCTCACCACCAACCCCGATACCGCGCCCGCTGGCGTGGAGACCGCGAAGAAGCTGGGCCTGCTGCCCGAAGAGTTCGAGAAGATCACGCAGGTGCTCGGCCGCACCCCCAACTTCACGGAACTCAGCATCTATAGTGCCATGTGGAGCGAGCACTGCTCCTACAAGAACTCCATCAAGCAACTGAAGACCCTTCCACGCAGCGGCCCGAAGTTGCTGGCCGAAGCGGGGCAGGAGAATGCCGGACTCGTGGACATCGGCGATGGTTGGGCCTGTGCCTTCAAGATCGAGAGCCACAATCACCCCAGTGCCATCGAGCCCTACCAGGGCGCAGCCACGGGCGTGGGCGGCATCAACCGCGACATCTTCACCATGGGC
The DNA here is from genome assembly GCA_035389265.1 of Flavobacteriales bacterium. GTDB lineage: Bacteria > Bacteroidota > Bacteroidia > Flavobacteriales_F > PHOS-HE28 > PHOS-HE28. The sequence goes on from DAOORM010000303.1 coordinate 494, forward strand.
GCCCGGCCGATCGCCCAACTCAACAGCCTGCGCTTCGGCGATATCGCGAAGGAAGCCAGCAGCCGTTGGCACATGCGCGGTGTGGTGAAGGGCATCGGCGACTACGGCAACGCCTTCGGTGTGCCCGTGCTCGGGGGCGAGGTCTACTTCGATCCCTGCTACACCACCAACCCGCTCGTGAACGCCATGAGCGTGGGCATCGTGCGCACCGACAAGGTGATCAGCGCCACCAGCCACGGCGTGGGCAACCCGGTCTTCATCGTGGGCAGCGCCACCGGCAAGGATGGTATCCACGGGGCTTCCTTCGCGAGCAAGGACATCACCGAGACCAGCATGGACGATCTGCCTGCCGTGCAAGTGGGCGATCCCTTCATGGAGAAGTTGCTCCTGGAAGCATCGCTCGAACTGGCGGCCACCGATGCCATAATCGGGATGCAGGACATGGGTGCGGCCGGCATCACCTGCAGCACCAGCGAGATGAGCGCGAAAGGCGGCTGTGGCATGGATATCCAACTGGATAAAGTGCCCACCCGCCAGCAGGGCATGCGCGCGTGGGAGATCCTCCTCAGCGAAAGCCAGGAGCGGATGCTCGTGGTGGTGAAGAAAGGGCGCGAGGCCGAGGTGCAAGCCATCTTCGACAAGTGGGACCTGAACTGCGTGCAGATCGGTACCGTCACGGAAGGAGGGACGATCCGCTTTTTCCAGGGTGATGAATTGGTCGCCGAAGTTCCCGCCGAAAGCCTCGTGCTTGGCGGAGGAGCACCGGTGTACGAGCGCGAGATCAAGGAGCCGGCCTACTTCGCCGAGAACGCCAAGTTCAAGACCGATGATGTGGACGAACCCGATGATCTGCGCCGAGTGGCCTACGACCTGCTGGCCAGCCCGAACATCGCCAGCAAGCGCTGGGTGAGCGAGCAGTACGACAGCATGGTGCGCACCAACAACATGAGCACCAACGCGCCGAGCGATGCCGGGCTCGTGCTGATCAAGGAGACCGGCAAGGCGCTGGCCGTCACGGTCGATTGCAACGGACGTTACGTCCACTCGGATCCCTACAAAGGCGCCATGATCGCGGTGAGCGAGGCAGCGCGCAACATCGCCTGCTCCGGCGGTGAGCCCTGCGGCGTCACCAATTGCCTCAATTTCGGCAACCCCTACGACCCAGAGGTGTACTGGCAGTTCTCCCAGGCGATCAAGGGCATGGGCGATGCCTGCCGGGCCTACGATACGCCCGTCACCGGCGGCAACGTGAGCTTCTACAACCACACCGTCACCGACAAGAAGAACATCCCGGTCTTCCCCACGCCCACCATCGGCATGGTCGGTATCGTGCCTGACATCACCAAGCGCATGAGCCTCGACTTCAAGCAGAAGGGCGACCTCATCTACCTCTTGGGCCGCAGCACCGAGGACATCGCCTGCAGCGAATACCTCACGCGTATCCATAAGATCGAGCGCAGCCCAGCGCCCTACTTCGATATCGAGGAGGAACGGCGCCTGCACACCATGTTGCTCATCCTCATCCGCAAGGGTGTGATCAACGCAGCACACGACATCAGCGACGGCGGCCTCTGGACATCTTTGGTGGAGATGGCCCTGCCACGCGCCTTGGGCTTCGATGTGATCACCGACAGCGAGATCCGCCCCGACGCCTTCCTCTTCGGCGAAGGCCAAGGTCGTGCGGTGGTCTCTGTCAGCGACGAGCAGGAGACCCCGTTCCTCGACTTCATGCAGGCCAGCCGGGTGCCTTTCATCCTCCTCGGGCACGTCACCAAGGGCAAGCTCATGGTGGATGATGCCCCCTTCGGCACCATCGACGATGCCCGCAAGGTCTACGAAGAGGCCATCCCCAAGATCATGGCCGAACAATAAGAGTCCCTCACCGTTCCACACCCACATCTCATTCAACCCATGGCCCAACCAGCATTCCACGGTCCCTTGCCCGCAGTCGGCACCACCGCCCCCGCCCTTCGTTATGTGACCAGCGATCGCCAGGAGAAGACCTTGGCGGACCACAAAGGCGAGGTCGTCGTCCTCACCGCATTCCCGAGTGTGGACACCAAGGTGTGCGCCATGCAGACCCGTGCCTTCAACCAGAAGGCGACCGAGTCCGGTGCCCGGGTGCTCACCATCTCCATGGACCTGCCCTTCGCGTTGGGTCGCTTCTGCGCAGCGGAAGGCATCGCCAATGTGGAGGCCGGTAGTGATTTCCGCCACCGCGACGCCGCCCTCGTCTGGGGCGCTGGCATCAGCGAAGGGCCCATGGCCGGTGTGCTCGGCCGCATCACCTGGGTGATCGACCGCGAAGGCGTGATCCGTTACCTCGAGGTGGCCCCTGAACTGGGCGCCGAACCGGACTACGAAGCAGCGATCAGCGCGGCCAAGAAGCTGCTCTGATCAGCGGACGCGGGAAACCGCGCGCCACTGGAGCGCTGTATCGAACGCGAACAAGAGTGCCGCGCAGCCCAAGGAACCGAGGATCCATGGGCTGATGTCGGCCATTCGCAGCGAAGGCAACGTTGGCATGGACAGTTGACCACCTTCCGAACCGGGAAGGAGCAAGAGCAGCGTGAACAGGCCCAACGCAGCGACCCAAGCCCAACGTGGTACCAGAGGGGCTGCGATGGATGGTTGGCGAACTGCGGCGTTGGACAGCTGCGCTAGAACGCGCTCCTCCAGACCTGCTGGGGCTTCGTGCAAGCCGACTTCGCTGAAGAGGCCTTTCAGCGGGTCTCCGTTCATGGCGTGTGGATCGTCCATAGCTCCGTCTTTAAGAGGTGTTGCAAGGTAGCGTGCATGCGTTTGCGGCTGCGGTGCAGCTTCACCTTCACATTGGACGCCGACAAACCCGTGATGGTTACGATCTCCTCCACGCTCTGTTCGTGCAGGTAGAAGAGC
>DAOORM010000304.1:0-3389 GCA_035389265.1 Flavobacteriales bacterium
CACCACGAAAGGCGGCTCCGTCAAAGGCAAACGCGTAGTGGTGCAGGGCTGGGGCAATGTGGCCGCCGCTGCTGGCTACTACCTGGCACGTCAAGGAGCGGTGATCACCGGCATCATCGACAGGGCTGGCGGGGTCCTGGCACCCGAAGGACTCGGTGCTGCTGCCGTGCAGGAACTCTTCGTGAACAAGGAGGCCAACCAACTGCGTGCAGCGCAACTGCTGCCGTACGCTGAGGTCAACGAACGCATCTGGGACATCGGAGCCGACGTCTTCCTGCCTTGCGCGGCCAGCCGTTTGGTGACCAAGGAACAAGTTGACCGGTTGACAGCGGCGGGTCTGGAGGTGATCAGTAGCGGGGCCAACGTCCCCTTCGCCGATCCGCAGATCTTCTACGGCCCCATCGCCGAACATGCCGACGGCCAGGTGAGCTTGATCCCCGACTTCATCGCCAATTGCGGCATGGCGCGGGTGTTCGCCTATTGCATGCAGCCCGGCAACGACCTCAGCGACCGTGCCATCTTCGATGATGTGAGCGCCGTGATCCGAAAAGCCATCGAAGCCACGCACGCCCGCAACGGCTCCGCCACCCACTTCACCCGTACCGCGTTCGAGATCGCCTTGGAACGCCTCAACTGACAATTCCCAGCGGCCGATCCGCGTTCAATCATCAACCGAACCATGTCACTCGAACTCTTCGCCCAGATCCAGGATGCCACCGAGGCTGCGCGCCAGGTGCTGGAGAACACCGCCGCCACACCCGTAGTGCCTCAGGAGACCACACTCTCCGTGTGGGAGCTCATCAAGATGGGTGGTTGGTACATCATGGGACCTTTGGGCTTGATGTCGCTAATCGCGGTCTACATCATCATCGAGCGCATGATGGCCATCAACCGGGCCTTGCGCGATGAGAAGGACTTCATGGCCAAGATCCGCGACTACATCCGCGAAGGCAAGATCGATAGCGCGAAGAACCTCTGCCAGACCACCAACACGCCGGTCGCCCGCATGTTGGAGAAGGGGATCAATCGTATCGGCAAACCACTGAAGGATATCGAGGTGAGCATCGAGAACCAGGGTAAGCTGGAGGTCTACCGACTGGAGAGCGGGCTGCCAGTGATCGCCACCGTTTCAGGTGCGGCACCGATGCTCGGATTCTTGGGTACCGTGGTGGGTATGGTGATCACCTTCCACACCATGGAGGTGAGCGGTGCGGGTGTGGAGCTGAGCCAATTGAGCGGTGGTATGATGCAAGCCATGATCACCACCGTGGCCGGTCTCATCATCGGTATCCCGGCCTACATCGGGTATAACCTACTGGTGGCACGCGTGAACAAAGTGGTGCAGAAGATGGAATCGCGCACCATCGAGTTCATGGAGGTCCTGGAATCACCGGCGAAGTGATAGCCCCACGTGCGATTACGCAGCAGCAATAAGATCGACGCGGGCTTCAGCCTGAGCAGCATGACCGACCTGGTCTTCCTGCTGCTGATCTTCTTCGTCATCATCAGCACCATGGTGAGCCCCACCACCATGCCGGTGGATCTGCCGATCAGCGCGAACAAGACCAAGGAGAAGCCGCGCGTGGGTGTAAGGATCGATGCCGATGGCGCATTCAGTGTGAATGACATCCCCGTTGATCCTTTGGACCTCGAGGGTGTACTGCAGGATAGGATGGCCCCGATCCAGGACAAGAACCCGAGCTTGGTGATCCACGTGGATCAGCGAGTTCCTGCGGGTATCACGGTGGGCGTGATGGATATTGCGAAACGCAACAACTGGAAAGTGATCATCGCCACCCGACCGAAGTAAGCCATGGGCATACGCAGCACACATAAGGTGGATGCCGGTTTCAGCCTGAGCAGCATGACCGACCTGGTCTTCTTGCTGCTCATCTTCTTCGTCATCGTGAGCACCATGGTGAGCCCCTTCGCGCTTCCCGTGGACCTGCCGAAGAACAAGACCAGCGCCAGCAAGTCGGAACCGAAAGTGGCCCTTCGGCTACTGACCGAAACAGGTGGGACCTTGAACGGGAGCGCCATTGCGCTGGCGGACATCGAAGGCGCCTTGGTCGCAGAGATGGCCAAACACACCGAGAGCGATGCCATCGTGTTGAGCGTGGCACAGGAAGTGCCTACCGGAAGGATGGTGGACGTGCTGAACATCGCGAAGACCCACAAGTGGCGTATCGTGCTGGCATCAGCCCCCACCCCACCTGGGCAACAACCAACTCCATCTCAGCCATGACAGCAGCCGTGCAGCAAGAAGAGCGGCGAGACCGCACCACGGGGCTCATCACGACCGTCTTGATGCATGTGTTGCTGCTGATCCTCTTCATGTTCATCGGTCTGAAGCACTTCGACCCACCGCTTCCGGAAGAAACCGTGGAGGTGGCCATGGCCGACTTCGGCACCACCGATGATGGCGGAGGCGATCGTCCCACCCAAGATCCAGGCGGCGAGCAAAGTGCAGCGCCGATCGTGCCGGTGGAAGAAGAGGATGTGGCCACCCAGGCGGACAGCGATGTGGAGGTGGTGAAGCCCAAAGACCCGAAGCCGGTGACCAAGCCCACACCGAAGCCGGTGAAGCCCAAGGAACCCAAGGTGGACAACCGCTTGTCGGACGCCCTGAACAATTGGAACAAGCCCGGCCAGAACCCAGCCGATGGCCCGGACAACAGCAAACCAGGCGATCCTGGAATCGAGGACGGCAAGCCCGGCGGGATCGGCGCCATGCGGGGCGATGGATGGGAGTTGCGCGGCGGTGGTCGCGGGTTGGCCAAAGGGCCGGACTTGAGCGAGCGCCCCGAACTGCAGAACGCCACCTGGGTGGAAGTGAAGGTGATCGTGGACCGTGCAGGTGCTGTGCTGCGCGTATCCGTTGCCGGTACGGGTACACCTGATGTGGCCATTCAGAACGTGGCCCTGCGTGCCGCCAAGACCTGCCGCTTCGTGGCCCTGCCCAACGGCCCGCCTGAACAGGCGCACTACATCAAGTTGCGCTTCTTCCCAGGTTGATCGGGAAGCTGCTGTGCCTGCGGAGATCATCATCCATCTAGTTTCGCTCGTACGTTGCGCCAGTGGTGCTTCCTTCTTTTTCGACTAAAAGCATCCGTTCTTGCGCCTCCGTTCGGCTTCTTCGAATGAAGCTCTTCAAATGAAGCTCTCAATGCAGATCACTCCACGGAACGCATGAGCCGATGACCTACGCGGAAACGTTGGCCTACCTCTATGCGCGACTGCCCATGTTCCAACGCATCGGCAAGGCTGCGTACAAAGCCGACCTCACGAATACCCACGCCTTGATGGAACTGACCGGGCATCCGGAGCGTGGTCTGCGGTGCGTGCACGTGGCAGGCACCAATGGCAAGGGAAGCACGAGCCACTTGATC
>DAOORM010000305.1:0-3380 GCA_035389265.1 Flavobacteriales bacterium
CATAGATCCGCTGGGTGCTGATGCAGGTCTGCCCGGCATAGAGGTTCGCGCCCATCGCGACACTCTTCGCGGTGGCTGCGAGGTCCACGCCTTCGTCCACGATCACGCTCGCATTGCCGCCGAGCTCCAGCGCCAGCTTCTTCTTGCCGCAGATGTTCTTCAAGTGCCAGCCCACCTTGTCGCTTCCAGTGAAGCTGAGCATGGCGACGCGGTCGTCCTTCACCAGTTTTTCGGAAACAGGCACGTTCGCCATCAGCACGCTGAACGCCCCTTTCGGCCAGCCGATCTCTTCCATGAAGCGCCCGAGCACCAATGAGCTGAGCGGCGCTTGGGGTGCGGGTTTCAACACCACCGGACAACCGACGGCCATAGCGGGTGCCACTTTGTGTAGGACCAGGTTCAGCGGGAAGTTGAACGGTGTGATCGCCGCGATGACACCGATCGGAAAGCGTTTGGTGAAGGCCGTCTTGCCTACGCCCGCACCGAAGTCGAGCGGAGTCACTTCCCCTCCGAAGCGGAGAGCCTCTGCAGCCGCCGTGCGCACCGTGGTGATGCACCGCGCGATCTCCGTCTTCGCGTAGCCGATGGGCTTGCCACCTTCCTTCACGACCAACTGCGCGAGTTCTTCTTCGTGCTTCGTGATCAGTGCGGCCAGTGCTTCTAGTTTCGCGCTGCGCTCTCCCGCGCTCATCTTCCGCAGAACTTCGCGGCTTGAGTACGCAGCAGCGATGGCTTCTTCCATCTGGCCTTCGGTGGCATGCGGTATGCGCGCTAGTTCGGTGCCGTGGTATTTGTCCACCACCGTGTTGAAGGTGCCGTCGCCTTCAGTGGTCCAGGTGCCGTTGATGAGGTTGGCGGGAGTGAAGAGCGAGGTGGTGAGGGTTGCGGACATGGCGCGAAATTACGCCCCGTACGTGGGGTCAGCTTTCATCAAAATTGGTTGCGTGCGCGGACAGCCAGCAGACGGAAGTCGACGACCTATTTCGCCAAATACCTACCTACCGGCTTCAACAACACCACCTGTACCTCCTGCTCCTCGAAGCGCTTGAAGCTGGCCTCCACCTGCTTCTCAGGCCAGATGATCTGCACCCGACCTTTCGCGACATCGTAGGCCGCTGTATAGAGCGTGCCGAAACCGCGCAGGTATTGCTGGCTGTACAACGGTGGACGCATGAACTGCTTGATCACGTTCGCACGGGTCTGCTTCGGCTCGGCAATGCTTTGCTCCAGGAAGTGTTTGCGCTCGATGGTGTGCGTGAAGGCCGCGTACTCATCCCACTCCACTTGGTGTTGATGGTTGCACGCCACAGCTTGGTACACCACCTGAGCCGGACGATCGGGGTTCATATACACCGTGGCGAATTTGCCGGTCTTGTCCACGAGCGTGACGTTGTAACCCATGTGGACCGGAATGCGCGTGAGCGCGGTGCAGGCTTCTTCAACGTTGCTGCACGTTTCCAGCACGTAGCGGATCACTAGCGGTATGCCGAAGCCCACACCGGTCACCTTTCTTCCGCCGAAAGCCAACGCAACGGTGAGTCCATCCGCGTTCATGCCGTCCAAGAGACCCCAGCCGCTGTCCTGTATGCCGATCACGGGTTTCACGTACTCCGTGTAACGCATGCGGCCATCGAAGAAACGCGGGTCGAAGTCGTAGTTGCGGATCAGGGTAGGAGAGCCTTTCGTCCATGCCACCTGTGAGCAACCGGCCATGTATGGCGGTGGACACCACATGCTGAGGAACCGCGAAGCCACGTCGTCGTTGTTGGCCAAGCGGCATAGGCTGTTGTATACCGGGATCAGCTCCGGCATGTGCAGCTCCAACAAACTCCGACAAGTCACGAGGTCCGGGCGCTTATCGATACCCTCGCTCTCGTACCAGATCTTGAACAGCGGCCAAGCGCGATCAAAGAAGGTTTGCCAGCGATCGCTGGGCCAGGGTTCGCGGACGAGTTTCAGGTGTACGTACATCAGTTCTGATTCACCACAGAGGCACAGAGGACACGGAGGAAATGCGAGAACGAGGGAGTGGTTCTATTCGGCTTCATCCAAGTAGCCGTTGATGACACGCTCAAGACCATCTACGAGCTTGATCGTGTTGAAGTTGATGAGCAGACCGAGCTTCTTATTGGTCAGTCTGAGATAGGTCAATAGTTGCGCGGTATGAACGGGGTGAAGCTCTTCAACAGCTTTGATCTCGATGATGAGCCGGTCTTCCACGAGCATGTCGATCCGTAGATCGTTCGCGAGTCTCTGTCCTTTGTAGGTGATGGGCACCGCCAGCTGTTGCTCCACACGAAGCCCCGAATGCTTCAGTTCGGCCAGTAGACAGACCTGGTACACGCTTTCCAAAAGCCCAGGTCCAAGTTCACGATGCACGGTGATCGCTGACTTAATGACCAAGCTTGAAAGCTCGTTGTGTTTCATGCCTTCTTCTCTGTGCCCTCTGTGCCTCTGTGGTGAACTATATCACATCATCTTGAACCCCCCGATCTCCAGCAAGTGCTCATGTCCGTTGCTGCCATGCGCACCCGGCGCCACGCTCTTGAACTGCGTGCGGATCGCCGCCAGCCATTTCTTCGCCCGTTCGGTCAGTTCGAAATCGTCGGTCATCATGCGGCCGCGCATCACAAGGATGCCCATGTCGGCGCCTTCGTAGAACCAATCGCCGGGTCGTGTGATGCGCAGGAAGAAGGCTTCGTTGTCCTTCTCCACGTAACGGCGGTGCGTGTCCATCCGCCAGAAGTAGATGCTGCCATCCTCGCGCATGCGCCAGATGCCGCTGCGGGGTGCTTCGGTCACGCGTTGCACATCGTCGGTCGTGTACTTGATCACCATCTGGCCCCAGGAGTCGATGTTCTCATCTTTTGCCCAACGACGGTTCAGCGCGTTCACGTTCAACTCGTAGGGTTCGTTCATCCATTCCAGCGTGTGGAAAAGGTGAAGTGGTGCATCGCTCAAGGCGAATACCGCGTGGTTGGTGATGGAGCTCGCGCCCGTCACGCGCGGGTTCAATTCGCCGAGGTAGATCTCGCCGCTGTCCTTGTCGATCAGGTAATCGAGCTCGAAGTAGCCCTTGTAACCTTCCTTCAGCAGCTGATCACCGAACTTCTTGGCGTAACGCCTGGCCTTGGCGCGGATCTCCGGGGTGAAGGTGTCGGCGAAGATCTCGTTGCCGCACCAGCCGCCTTTGTAGGGCGTGAGCTCCTTGAAGCCCACGAGTTCCGTCATCAGCGGTGCCACGATGGTGCCATGCCGTGTGACGCATGCTTCCATGGCCGCACCGCGACAGTTGATGCGTTTCATGATCTTGCACTCCTTCTCCGCCTCGATCTCCTTCGCGTACTTGTCGTAGTCGGCGGCACTGTTGATGAAGAAGG
>DAOORM010000306.1:0-3372 GCA_035389265.1 Flavobacteriales bacterium
CGGCGTTGAAGGCGGGCAGGGTCACCTCAGGGCCTACTGGAGCGCCATCGATCCACCACTGCAGGCGCGCGGGTGTGGCGTTGCTGATGGTGCGCGCGCGGTAGCTCATCGTATACGTCTGCCCAGGGCATACCGTCACGTTCTGGCAGTACACGTTCCACAGGGCCGAGGGCCAGCCCGAATTCACGATCATGAAATTACCGCTGCCCGTGCCGAAGAATTGCCCGTGGTAACTGTTCGGGTTGGTGCCGATCCAGTAGTTGCCATCGCTTGTGAGCGTGGTGCTGGCGGTGAAGCCCGAGCTGAATCCGGTGTTGCCCGCGCTGAAGTCGCTGTTCGGGAAGAGCTGACCGCTGGGGTAGATGGCCTCGCCCCAATAGGTGCCTGCCGCGCTAACGGTGATCGAAGGGTTCGTGGACCCGGTGCTCCAGAGGTAGCCGGGGAAACCCGCTGGCGCCGAAAGCGTCACGAACTGGCCCTGGCAGATGGTGGTATCGTTGCCGATGGAGATGGCGCAGGGCTGGGCGCGCAGTACCGTTCCCAGCAACAGGCTGAGGCTCAGTAGATATGGGCGTGATCTTCCCAATGGGTTCAGGGCACGACGGAATACAGCCCAAAGTTCGGGCCATTCCCCCTATGGACGTGGGATGAACGGGGAACGTTGCTCACGATAAAATGAACACACGGTTCACCTCCTCCAACCGCAGCTCGTGGACGCGGTTGAATACCGTAAGGCCATGATCGTGAACGGCTTGGCATCGTCGATCGCTCGCTTCATCGTAAGCCACGGTGTTGAAGCAGACCAAACCACCCTCCGCACAGCGGTCGCGGAGGCCGTGGAGGAAGGCGCGGGAATCCACACCCCGGGCCAGGTCCAGGTCGTCGAAGAGATCCACCAGCACTAGGTCGAAACGCTGACGGATGGCGTGGACTTGGATGGTCGCATCGCCTAGGATCACCTGCAGGTCTTGGTGGCGTTCCAACGCGAAATGGTCGCGTGCCACCTGCACCATCGTCGGATCCAGTTCGATCGCCGTGATCCGTGCAGCGATGCCGAGTTCATCGCGCAAGATGGCGGGCACGCTGCCACCCCCCAAGCCGAGCAGCAGCACCTCGCGGGGTGGTGATCTCTTCACCAAAACCTGTGAGAACACCGCCTGCCACACGCGATGCAAGGCACCGAAACTTTGGTTGCCCTGTACACTGTTCAACACCTTGGTGCCCGCTTCCCACCGCACGGTGAGTTCGCCATGCCGCCCTTCCGCCCGCGTTTCAGCGATGGGCCAGAAGTAGCTGATGATCCGGCGGAGCATGGTGCAAAGGTGGGGTGTTGCACTTGCTCGACGTAAGGCGATGCAGATCGTTACCGTCAAGCCCGGTATTTTCTACCGAAGGAGGAATGCAACTTGCAGTCCGATCGATGAGTGTCAAGAACGGTTGGTAACACAGCGAGGAAAAGATCTTCACATCCTCTTGGTTTCGCCCTACGACCGTATTATCTTCACCATGCTGATACGCTTGAGCCTTATTTATGCTCCAGGTTCGCGCACGGCACGATAGGTATTGGACAAGTGTAGCATGGCCCGGCCATGAGGAGGAGCAACGCACATATCACCCACGGCCATCGAGGCAGCCAGAGCGGAGTTCTCTCTCTCTCTCTCTCTCTCTCTCTACAATGACGTGGCCCAATGGCCGCGAAAAAGAAGCCCCCAGTGCGCTAACACCGAGGGCTGGTTACTCATGTCCCACCTCACCCAGTTGCATAGGTAAACGAAACAGAGCATTACAAAGATATGGTGTCACCGCTGGGCCATCCAGGCAGCACGAGGCCGCGTATACACGGTCTTCCAGCGAAGCCTTGCCGCATCCCTCGACGGACAAGGACTTGAAAGGAGCGGAATAGACCGGATCGATGCACGAACTATGCATCACGAACAATAACGAACGATGACCCCTCAACCAACGAATAGTGGGTGGTGGCGTGGAGCTGTATGGCTCATGTGTTGCTACTCATTATTCGTTGGGTCCTGCTCGACTTTGGCTCAAAACCTCGTCCCGAACCCCAGCTTCGAGGAGAACACCGCCTGCCCCGTGACCATCAGCTTTCAAGGCTTTTCCAAACCTCTCCACTGGGAGAAGTGGAACGAATCTCCGGACTACTTCCACGCATGTGCCGGCTCATTGGGAGGTGTGGATACCTTGATCAAGGTGCCGTTGAACGGCTTTGGTTTCCAGTTCGCCAAGCATGGCGACGCGTATGTGGGGATGTACGCCTATGGTGCTTTGGCCGGTGGCTTTAGTTACCGGGAGTATGTGGGTTGCCAGCTCATAGAGCCGCTTGTAGTAGGAGAGAGCTATGATCTGAGCTTCTTCACCAATGTGGCGTTCGATGGCAGCTACTGGTCACCTACCCAGGCTTGCAACAAGATGGGCATGCTCTTCACCATGGCGCCGAACATCTGGACCGGATCGAACGGACCGCCTTTCGCCCTGCGGGACTACGCGCACCTTTACAGCACGGCCATCATCAGCGATACGGCCAACTGGACCCTGGTGAGCGGCAGCTTCGTGGCGGATAGTGCCTATCAGTACCTGGTGATTGGCAACTTCTTCAGCAATGCGCTCACGGATACGATGGATCTGGCATCGGATACTTATGTACCTGCCTACTACTTCGTCGACGGTGTTTGCGTGCGGCCGAGCGGGCAGCCTTGCGAGTTCATCACAGGCATACCAGAGCCAGGTGAACAAGGGCCATTCGTGTGGCCTAATCCAGCAGCGGATCTAGTGAAGGTACGCGCTGGTGCAGGTACTCGATGGCAGGCATACGATGCCGTGGGCAGGCTGATGGATGCCGGGGTGAGCTCGGTAGATGTGCTGTCAGTGCCAGTATACCAATGGGCGCATGGGGAGTATGTCCTATGCTTGGAAGGGGCGATGAGGAGACACGTTCGTTTCGTCGTGATGCGGTAGCAGCGATCCGGTCTTCGGTTGAACAACAACAACGAAGACCATGAAGACGAATAAGTTCTTGGGCTGCCTGGCAGCCTTGGCCATGACGCTCCACGCGAGCGCGCAAGTGGCATGGGATACGAATGGTAATACCGTCGCCGGTGCGGACTGGTTCGGTGCGGATGCAGGAAGCACCATTCCGCTGCGGATCCGCAACGACGCCAACCAGCCGATCGAGTGGTACACGAATTTTAAGCCTCTGCAGGGTCTCCTGAGGAACGAAGGGACCCTGCAGTCCGGCCCTTTTTCATTTCCTATCAAAAGGATCTACCAGATCAAAAAGATCTTCACATCCTCTTGGTTTTGCCCTACGACCGTATTATCTTCACCATGCTGATACGCTTGAGCCTTATTTATGCT
>DAOORM010000307.1:0-208 GCA_035389265.1 Flavobacteriales bacterium
TGTACGCATGCTGGGAAAGGTTCAAAGCTGCCCGAACGGCACCCATCCCACCGGGGACAGGATCCGCGCAAAGCGGGGCGAAGATACACGGGCCTAGTCCCGCACGAAACGGACCACCCGGGTCACACCATCCGCCTGCACACGAAGGAAGTAGGCGCCCGGTCGCAAGGCGGAAACATCCAAATTGGCTTTCCGGGCCGCACCGATG
>DAOORM010000307.1:218-3369 GCA_035389265.1 Flavobacteriales bacterium
TGCGTGTGAGCACCTCGCGCCCGGTCATATCCACTACGGTCAGCTGTGCTTGCTGGGCGGGTTTCGATAGCTCCACCGTGAGCACTTCGCCAGCAGGCACAGGCGAGAGGGTGAAGAGTGGCGCTTGCCGCTCCTCGATGCCGATGGCCGTCACGGTGACGCATTCGCTCAGTGCACTACAACCGTCCTGGGTCACGTCCACGGCGAATTGCCCCACGAAGGGTGCCTGGTAGTATTGGGCGGTGGCCCCTTGGATCAACGTGTTACCAGAGGCACCGCATACATACCATTGGTACTCTGCTTCTGTCGCGGTGGCGATGATCGTGCTTCCGTTCTGCACCACGCCGTTGTCCACTTCCGCTACCATCAGTTCCAATACCACCGTGGAATCGCAGCCGCTGGAGGCTTGGAAGGTGGCCGTGTAAGCGCCTGGTTCCGTCAACGTCTCGCCGTTGAAGAGGTAGCTCCCCCCTTCGCACAGCGCTTCTTGGATGACACTGCCGAGCACGGGCGACTCCACGAAATTGCTGGTGTTTCCCGTGAGGGCAAAGCCTTCCAACCCAGCAGACACGCCGTCGACCTGATCCGTCAGGGCGGTGATGGCCGTATTGTTGCCGTTGGGCACACCCTCGTTCATGTCGAAGTAGTAGGCCAGATCGGTGTCGGTCGGATCGGGCGCACCGGAGGCCAGGCAGCCGATCTCTGCCGTTGACAGTGCGCGGCGGAAGAGCGCCACCTCATCCACCTTGCCGTCGAGCAGGAAAGGGACCGTGTTGAATTGGACATTACCAATGTATAGAGGCACGGAGCCATTGGTGATGGCCCCGAAGGCAGGCTCAGTAGCCACCAGGTCACCATCATGCCAGATGGCCAGCTCGGCCCCATCATACACCAAGGCCAGATGCTGCCATGCGTTAAGGGCCAACCCACCGAAGGAGATTGTGAACTCAGAGCCGTCGCTGTTCTGGAAGCGGCCCTCCAAGGTGGTCGCCGGTTCGATCTGCAGCAGGTAGAAGGCCGCGTCGAACTCATTACGGATACCGGCGAACCCATCGAAATCCGGATAGGTCGGGGCCGTGTTCGTGGGGTAGACCCAGCAGCTGAGCGTATAGCCTGGAGCGTCCACGAAAGCTGCCGAGCCATTGTCCACAACGACCTGGTCATCCACCCCGTCGAAGTCGAGGCTGGCGCCGGCTTGGGCGTTCAACAAGGCCGGGAAGGAGAGGCTGGTCGCGAGGAGGAAGGTGGTGGTGTATTGTTTCTTCATGCGGTGGTTCGAAGGGAATGACGGACCGTGGAGCGCCGGTGTTGCCTGCTGCTCGTATTCGCTTCGCCAAGTTATGCGATCGGTCTTGCACCTTGGTGCCTAATTTCGCCGCCCCGTACGCTGAACCACTTCGCCGTGCGGAATGTTCCTACCGAAGCATGAAGATCCTCGTCCTCCTCAGCCAGGTGCCCGATACCACGGCCCGCATCGCCTTCACCAACGGCAACACCCAGTTCGATGCCAATGGTGTCACCTTCATCGTGAACCCATACGACGAATGGTACGCCCTGGTGCGCGCCCTCGAATTGAAGGAAGCAGCAGGCGCAGGTTCCGTGACCACCATCACCGTGGGCGGTGCCGACACCGATGCCACGATCCGTAAAGGCCTGGCCATTGGTGCCGATGAAGCCGTGCGGGTGGATGCCCAGCCCACCGAAGCGCTGCAAGTGGCGGAACAAGTGGCAGCGTATGCAAAGGACAAAGGCTTCGACCTGATCATCGCTGGCAAGGAGACCATCGATCACAACGGTGGCCAAGTCGGTGGCATGGTGGCCGAACTGCTGGACCTCCCCTACATCGCACTGGCCAGCAAATTAGAAGTGGCCGCAGGTAAGGCGACCATCGAGCGTGATGTACCAGGTGGCGTTGAGGTGTTGGAGGCTTCCCTGCCCTTGGTGCTCAGCGCCGCGAAAGGCATGGCCGAGCAGCGCATCCCTAACATGCGGGGCATCATGGCCGCACGCACCAAACCGTTGACCGTGATCCCCGCCGCGACGACCGACAACGTAGCGGCCACCTCCTCCTTCGAGCTGCCCCCAGCCAAAGGCGCCGTGAAGATGATCCCCGCCGACGAGGCCGGTAAGCTCATCGAACTGCTGCACAACGAGGCGAAGGTGATCTGAACAAGAACGATGTACGGGCCGATGATCATCGGGCCCAAACCGAAATGACCATGAGCACGATCGTATTCATCGATACCCGCGGCGAAAAGCTGCCGAAAGCGGCCCAAGAAGCCGTGACCTACGCCAGCAAACTAGCAGGCGGTCCTGTAACCGCTATCACCTTCGGCGGTGCAAGCGGATTGGAAGCCCTTGGTGCGCAAGGCGCTTCGAAGGTGATCGTGGCCCGTGGAGTTACCGCGGTGGATGGCCAACAGCTCACCAAACTGGTGACGGACGTGGCGGCCAAGGAAGGTGCCAAGACCATCGTGTTCGTACATGACGGCACCGGCAAGAGCGTGGCGCCGCGTGTGGCCGCAAAACTGAAGGCGGGCCACGTGGCCGGCGCGATCGCCTTACCCGAAGGTGACAAATTCAGGCGGAACGTGTTCAGCGGAAAAGCACAGGCCTGGCTGCAAGTGACCAGCGCCACCAAGGTGATCAGCGTGATGCCCAACTCCATCCCGGTGGGTAAGGACGGTGGCAGCGCGACGGTGGAAGAGTACAGCGGCGACCTCGGCCCAGCGCGCATCACCGTGAAGGAATTGCGCAAAGCGGGTGCAGGTGTCCCCTTGCCTGAGGCGGAACTCGTGGTGAGCGCCGGTCGCGGTATGAAAGGCCCGGAGAACTGGGACTTGGTGGAAGAACTGGCGAAGGAACTCGGGGCCGCTACGGCCTGCAGTCGTCCGGTGGCCGATATGCACTGGCGCCCGCACCATGAGCATGTGGGCCAGACGGGCGTGGCCATCCGCCCGAACCTGTATATCGCCATTGGCATCAGTGGCGCCATCCAGCACCTCGCTGGTGTGAACCAGAGCAAGGTGATCTGCGTGATCAATAACGATCCCGAAGCGCCGTTCTTCAAGGCAGCTGATTATGGCATCGTTGGCGACGCCTTCCAGATCCTTCCGAAGCTGGTGGAAGCGGCGAAGAAGTTGAACGCGGA
>DAOORM010000308.1:0-3355 GCA_035389265.1 Flavobacteriales bacterium
CATGTTCCGCCAGATGGGTTCGCGCTTCTTCGAGCGCAACATCCGCCACAGCCTACCCGAGGATGGCTCCGTGAACAGGGTGTTGCAGAAGGCCTTCCGCGACATCGGCATCGACAAGCGGTTGGACCCGGCGATGTTCGCCTTCAACCACAACGGCGTCACCTTCAGCGCGCAGAAGATCGAGGAGGACGGCAACGGTTACCGCATCACCGAGCCGCGGCTGCTCAACGGTGCACAGACCATCACCACCATGGCGCGGTTCATCGATCGCAACAAGGGGCGCGATGACATCGAGACCATCAAGGACCGGCTCAAGCGCATCGAAGTGATCTGCAAGGTGATCACCCATGCCGATGATCCCTTCATCACCACGGTCACCATCAACAACAACCGGCAGAACCCGGTGGATAGCTGGAACCTGCGCGCCAACGACCAGATCCAACTGGAGCTGAGCGATCACTTCCGCGGCAAGCTGGGTATCTACTACGAGCGCCAGCAGCGGGCCTTCGAGGGCCTCACGGAAGAGGAGCGCGACGAACAGGGTATCACCGATGACAAGGCCATCCAGATGCTGAAGCTCGCGCAGACCTTCCTGGCTTCGGAAGGTGAGCTCGTGGTGATGCGCTCCATGCGCAAGGCCTTCGAGGAGGACAAACAGTACGAGGCCATTTTCCACGCGCGTCGACTCGAGATCGATCCGCGTTATGTGGTGTTGTGCTACAAGGTGCAGTTCCGGCTGCCTTTGCTCACGCGCAGTATCCTCGAGCGCGGCGAGAACAAGTACAGCTTCGTGGGCCGCGGCCGCCACCTCTTGTGGGCCCTCATGTGCCAGGCCATCCTC
Organism: Flavobacteriales bacterium; assembly: GCA_035389265.1. GTDB lineage: Bacteria > Bacteroidota > Bacteroidia > Flavobacteriales_F > PHOS-HE28 > PHOS-HE28. Next base: position 842 of record DAOORM010000308.1, read on the forward strand.
AACGACAAGGACCTGCCCAAGATGGCCGAGCGGTATGGCCAGGACCTCGCGATCAGCGCGAACTACATGCAATACATCAGCAGTCTCGCCACCGGTGCATGTCGTGCGCTGCTGAGCGAGCTGGTGGAACAGGAGGCCAATGCCACCGCGGTGAAGAACAACGAGTTCAACTTCCTACGGAGCAAGCAGTCCTTCGACTACTGCATGGAAGTGGCGGCCAAGAAATTCGGCTGGGAGAAATTGAAGCTCTCCGGGAACTGGTAGGTCTCGGTTCGGAGCACTTGCGCCTGTTCGGGTGAAGTGTGCGATGGCGCTTCGCGGGTGCGGAATGCCCAGTTCTTCCGTTGGTCTGCCCGACCCGTCGGCGTGTATGGTGCAGCGGCCCACCAACCGTTCAACCTTGGCACCGTCGGCCACCAAAGACCGGCGTAAAACACACCCGACATGGAACGGACAACCTCTCGATCGAGCGGCTTGCTGAGGCACGGCAGTGCGCTCGTGTTCTTCGCATCGCTCTTCACCCTCGTCTTCCTGCTCAGCTCTTGCCAGCAAGATGATCTGTTGCCGCCCTTGGGTGGTGGTCAAACAGATGATAACGGAGGAAGTAGTGGTGGCAACGGCAGCGACGATCCTCCCGGCGATGACAACGGCGGCAACAACGGTGGCAACGGCAACGATGATCCTCCCGGTGATGACAATGGTGGCAACAACGGCGGCAATGGCAGCGATGATCCTCCCGGTGATGACAATGGCGGCAACAACGGCGGCAATGGCAGCGACGATCCTCCCGGTGATGACAACGGCGGCAACGGAGGCGGTAACGGTAGCGACGACCCTGCTGGTGATGATAATGGCGGTAACGGAGGCGGTAACGGCAGCGATGATCCCGCTGGTGATGACAACGGTGGTAACGGAGGCGGTAACGGCAGCGATGATCCCGCAGGCGATGATAATGGCGGCAACGGAGGGGGCAACGATGACCCTCCCGGTGACGACAACGGCGGTGGGAATTGATCCTTCCCGTACCTGATGCAACATGGCCCGGCATGCGCTGGGCTTTGTTGTGCCTACGCATCCGCTGCTGAGCTGAAAGGGCGCATCGGCGTGCATGCGCTTCCTACCTTGCTGCCATGCGAGCCGTGATCGTGGACGATGAGCAGGAGGCGCGAGGGCTCTTGCGTGCGTTGCTGCACCGGCATGCCCCGCAGGTGCAGGTGGTGGCGGAAGCTTCGTCCGTGGTACAGGCCATTGACGTGTTGAAGGAACACCAGCCCCAACTCCTCTTCCTGGATGTACAGATGCCGGGTGGCGATGGCTTCGAACTCTTGAAGCTGCTTGGCACGTGGGACTTCGATGTGGTCTTCACGACCGGTTCCCAGCACCACGCCATCCAGGCCATCCGCTTCAGCGCATTGGACTACCTGATGAAGCCGGTGCTGGGCGATGAATTGCGCGCAGCGATCGAGCGGCACCGGGTGAAGCGTGGACCCACGCCCGAGCGCTACCAACAGGTGCTGCACAACATCGCTCAGCCCGATGAGCGCAGCATGAAGCTCACCCTCACCAGCGGCGATCGCAGCTACTTCGTGGACCCGGCCGAGGTGGTCTGGTGTGAGGCGGATGTGAACTACACCAACCTGCACCTGATGGACGAACGCCGCTTCGTATCGGCACGAACGTTGAAAGACTACGAGGACATGCTGACCCCGCTGGGATTCCTGCGCACGCATCGCAGTTACCTGGTGAACCGGACGCACATCGATCACCTCGATCGCAGTGGACACGTGGTGTTGCGCAATGGCAGGCGCGTAGAGGTGGCTTCGCGGCGGCGCGAGGAGGTGGCCCGGGCCTTGGCGGGTTGATCGACGCGGTGTGCAGGGGCCGCTCAGATGGCGGCGATATCCGAACTTCACCGCATGAGTCGCTGGGTATTCCTGCTCATAGTGCTTGTTCCGTCGTTGGCGCGTGCGCAGGATCCTACCCTCGCACCCGACCTGCTGACGGCGTTGCGCGGCCCACAAGCGGACACCGCGCGGGTGCAGTCACTGGTCAAACTGTGCTTCAACCTCACCAACGCTTCACCGGACAGCGCCCAACGGTTCGGTGAGGAGGCGCGCACCATCGCCGAACGTATCGGCGATACCAAGGGCCTGGCCGATGCCCACAACAACCTGGGCTACCTCGCCCTCAACCAAGGCCACTTGGCCGAGGCCAGCGCACAGCTCGATACGGCCTTGCGGCTGTTCACCACCATTGGCAACCCCGCGTACCTGGCCGTGGTGCGTTCCAATCTGGGCTGGCTCGCTGAGCGGAAGGGCGATCGTGTGGGCATGCTCCGTGAATTCCAGGAAGCGCTGAAGCATGCGGAAGTGGCGAAGGACTCCAGCAGCGTGGCCGTGATCCTCTACAACATCGGCACTACCTACAACAAGATGGAGGACTACGACCGGGCGCGCGACCTATTGTTGCGCGCACTGCGGATGGAGGAGGCCATGGACCGTCCGGACAAGCGGG
>DAOORM010000309.1:0-3355 GCA_035389265.1 Flavobacteriales bacterium
CACAAGCAGGCTGCATCTGTTCACTGATGGGGTGGTGGACCAATTCGACGGCGAGCAACGCATGAAATTCTCGTTGAAACGCCTGGTGCACCTGATCACCACCCATGCGGACACCCCCTTGGAGGAAGCGGAGCGCGGCATAGTTGAAGCTTTGAACGCCTGGCGGCAGGAAGGCGATCAGATCGACGACATGTTGATGGTGGCCGTGGAACCCGTTGCAGCTTGGCACCACAAGCTGGTGGATGCTGAAGCGGTGGCCGCTTAAGGCGCGATCCGCTATTCCTTGAAAAGCGCTTCCACAAAGGCCTTCTTGTCGAACAGCTGCAGGTGGTGCATACCCTCGCCCACCCCGAGGTATTTGATCGGGATGCTGAACTCGTCGCTGATGCCGATGGCCACCCCACCCTTCGCTGTTCCATCGATCTTGGTCAACGCCAAAGCCGTGACATCCGTGGCCTTCGTGAACTGACGGGCCTGTTCGATGGCATTCTGGCCGGTGCTGGCATCGAGTACGAGCAGTACCTCGTGAGGTGCATCGGGGATCACCTTGCGCATTACATTGCGCACCTTGGTGAGTTCGTTCATCAGACCCACCTTGTTGTGCAGGCGACCAGCGGTATCGATGATGACGACATCGGCATTCTTGGCCTTCGCACTCTCCACGGTATCGTAAGCCACCGCGGCAGGATCGGCCCCCATGCCTTGTTGTACCAAGGGCACACCCACGCGCTCGCTCCAGATCCGCAGTTGGTCCACAGCCGCTGCTCGGAAGGTATCAGCCGCTCCGAGCATGACGCTCTTGCCCTCTTGCTTGAAGGCGTGTGCGAGCTTGCCGATGGTGGTGGTCTTGCCCACACCGTTCACACCCACCACCATGATCACATAGGGCTTGATGGCCGGATCCACCGGTGTGGGATCCTTCATCAACGCCGCTATCTCATCGCGCAGCATGGCATTGAGCTCCCCGGTGCCCACGTACTTGTCACGCTTCACCCGCTCCTGGATCCGCTGGATGATGCGCAGTGTCGTCTCCACGCCCACATCGCTGGTCACGAGCACTTCTTCCAGATCATCGAGCACCGCATCGTCCACGGTGGTCTTACCGGCCACCACACGCGCCAGTTTGCTGAAGAAGCCGGTGCGTGAACGCTCCAGACCTTGATCGAGGTCCTGCTTCTCACTGGCGACCTTGGCGTCGTCCTTCTTCTTTCCGAAAAGCCCGAAGAATGCCATGCTTCAATTGCCGAAACCCCGGCGAAGGAGAAAGGTCCGAATACTTGAAAAGGCCATCCGCCTGATGGCGGACGGCCTTTTCAGGAATGCGGTCAATGGATCACTTACCGGAGGCAAGCAGCTTGTCGGCCTCATCGGTCGGCACGACCTGCTCTACGAAGGAGTAGCCCTTGCTACCTTCCTTCTTCATCATACGGATCACCTTGGTGAAGGTCTTTCCACCTTCCTTCTTCAGGGTAGCAACGGTCTTCTTAGCCATGGTCTTCGCGCAGCGCGCCTATTACTTGATCTCTTTGTGAACGGTCATCTTCCGGAGAATGGGGTTGTATTTCTTCAACTCCATGCGCTCGGTCGTGTTCTTCCGGTTCTTGGTGGTGATGTAGCGGGAAGTGCCGGGCTGACCAGAGGTCTTATGCTCGGTGCATTCCAGGATCACTTGTACACGGTTCCCTTTCTTGGCCATCGCTGTGCGTCTAACCCCATGCCACGGGCACAGGGGCCGCAAAAGTAAGGCAAGTTCCCGGTATGGCCAAATTTGGAACGCTTCCCGGCAAAAGACTCGGCCTCAGCGGCTTGGAGCAACACCACGCCTGCTGGACACCTGCACGGATGAGAAAGCGAGCATCACGATCCGGCCCGAAAGGTGCCATTGGTACAAGCCACTTGGTGGATAGAGTTCATCATGGCCTGCGATGCGTGGTTGAAATGCTCGGAACATGCTGAAAAAGGAGGCGCCGGTCGAACATCGTCCGACCGGCGCCTCCCAGGAACGGGCTGGTATCAGCCGTTGTAGTGGCCCGCAGCCTTGGCCTTCTTCAAGGCCGCTGCGATACCGAGCTTGTTGATGGTGCGCATGCCTGCGGCACTCACGCGGAGGGCCACGGTACGCTTCTCCTCGGGGATGAAATACTTCACATCCTGCAGGTTCGGCGCGAACGTGCGCTTGGTCTTGATGTTCGAGTGGGACACCTTGTGACCGGTGATGACCTTCTTACCGGTGATCTGGCAAACCTTGGACATGGCTGATCTTGATTACGGGGCGCGAAGATAGGTAAAAGCTGGAAATGAGAACGATGAGGGCCAGAAAATGAGGCGCAGTCTTCCGGAGTCTCAGGTCCAACGGGCTTTAGCCAAACTCAGGTGTTCTCCAACAGGCGCTTACGGAGCATGTTCAACCCGGCCAGGGCGCTGCGTTCGATGACCAGTTCGCGGGTGCCGGGGAAATTCACCAGTTTGCTTTGCACGCCGTTCGGCCCGGCCACGGCGATCCAGACGGTGCCCACCGGCTTGTCCGGCGTACCGCCATCGGGACCGGCCACCCCGCTCAGGGCCACGCTCCAATCGGTGCGCAGCGCGGTACGCACGCCCGTGGCCATCTTCTCCACCACGGGCTGGCTCACGGCGCCGTTCAGTTCCAGCATATCGCTGGGGATCCCGAGTTCCTCCATTTTCACCGCGTTGGCGTAGCTGACCACACCACCTGTGTAATAGGCCGAACTGCCGGGCACGGTGGTGATCAAGTGGCTGACGAAACCACCGGTGCAGCTTTCGGCGAGGGAGAGGGTCTGGTGGCGGTCCTTCAAGAGGCGTCCGATCACGTTCTGGAGGCGCTCCTCCCCTTCGCCGAAGATCAGCTCAGGGATCAGCGTGTAGAGTTCGGTCGCTTTTCGGGCCACACGTTCGTGTGCACCAACAGCATCGGAATCGGCGTAGGTGGAAAGGCGCAGTTTGACGATGCCGGGGGAAGGCAGATAGGCCAGTTTGATGCGTTCGACCTCCAAGCTGTCCTCCCACGCCTCGATACGCTTGGCGAGCATGCTTTCACCCAGACCGGTGGTGAGGATGGTACGGTGCACGATGGTAGGTGGCGCGAAACGGTCCTTCAACGCGGGAAGCACCGTGGCCGTCATCATGGCCTTCATCTCGTAGGGAACACCGGGCATGCTTACATACACGCGGCCTTCCTTCTCGAACCACATGCCGCTGGCCGTGCCTCGTTCATTGGGGATCACGGTGGCCCCCTCGGGCAGGTCGGCCTGGGCCCTGTTCACCTCCAGGATGTCCTGCGGAGCCCGGCCCATGCGCACGAAGATGTCCACCACCCAGGCCTCCACCTCCTTGT
>DAOORM010000310.1:0-3342 GCA_035389265.1 Flavobacteriales bacterium
GTTCCCACCCGATAGTCCTGCGCACCCTCCGCGCGTGCCGTGGCCAACATGTCCGCGTTGGGGTCGATGCCGATCACCGGGTGTCCCGCGCTTGCGAAAAGGCGGGTGGAGATGCCCGTGCCGCAGCCCAGGTCCACGATCAAGCCGGGTGCTGGCACCTGTTCCAAGCACCAACGCACAAGTTCCGGTGGATAGGTGGGCCGCGCCTGCCCGTAGAGGTTGGCCAGGCCCGTGAAGCGTTCGGTGGATCGCATGGTGGATGGCGGGCTGAGGCGAAGCTACGCGCGCGACTAGCGCACAGGCACCGGGCTGCCTTAGATAGGGACCTTGAAACCGCCGTGCGTCAGAAGCTGGTGGCCAACGCCACCAAGTACCACGTGGAAAAGGCGAAGGGCGTGGCGATAGTAGGACCGGTTGTGGGATCGCTCACTTCAGCGGTGCGGGCACAACAGGAATTGCACCGATCAACTGCTTAGGATCGAGCACTGGAAGAATAACCCCTCCAAAGAAAGTCCCTGACGTCCTCTCAAGAATGATCCCGCGTGCAGTGCTGTAGAAGATCCCCATGATGGTCGCGGCGAGCTGACCGTCAACGGTGAGGTTCCCTTTGTTCAAATGAGAAAGCTCGGTGAGGTTGTCCACCTCTAGATCGCAAAGAAGATCATACGAACCCTTGAGGCCAAGCAACTGCTTGTTCACATCCATGCCTTGAAGGTCGATGGTCAAGCGCGCTCGACAGAGTTTCTGCGCTAGGTCGAAGGAGATGCCGGTCGCGAAACCCGTAGTGGTGTTCACTGGATCTCTTGGCGCCGCCAAGTATTCATCGGTCGCTTCGATACTGGCTTTTGCGATGGCCAAACGAAGGATCCTGATCTTGGTCGGATCAACGCCGCTTTTCACTGGCGCACTCATGCGGCTTTGGCGTCTTCCAAAGGTGCTTCCAAACGCACTGGTTTCGCATTGCGCGGTCCCGGTTGATAGAGCGCGTTCGTTCCAGCACCCATAACGAAGTACGTGCGGTGCGTTTCCGCAGGTGGCACTACGATCACCTTGTGGCCTAAGGCCACGTTGAGCCGCGCGATGTTGCGCAGCGTCAAATTGTGCAGCCCCGAAAGCCAGCGACTGATCTCGCTCTCTTGCTTTCCCAGTCTGCCCGCCAGGGTCTTTTGATTGATTCCTTCGCTTTCCATGATGCCATACACCCGGTCGGTGATGGCCAACCGCAGGTCCGCGAACTCCATGTGGTCCGGGGTTACGCTTTCCAACGCCTGCTTGTAGAGGTCTTCGTTGGTGCTCATAGCTGGATGGGGGTGTTGGGGTCTATGACCAGTGCCGTGTGATCCGCGTTCCACAGGATCGTTTCTTCTTCCAATGCCTTGTTGATGCTAACGCTTAAACGGTTCGCCAATGCGAAATGGGGTGCAACACGCGGACAATCCTGGGCTGTGTTGATGCCTGGTGTCTTCACATCACCGTTGAAAAGGAAGACGACACGGGGCGAGGGTACATGGCAATAGAGCCGCATCCGTGAACGTGAGAATTCCTTTGTTGGTATCGCCATCGCCTCACCTCGGTGGGCAATGTCGCGCTCGTCGCGGAAGTAGCGCAAGTGTGCTTCGTACTTGTCGCCCATCAGGCGTATCTGGGCCATCAACTCGCCCAAGTCCCGTGTATTGCGTGGGTCGCTGCGCATGCGCTGAATGAAATCCCCGAACTCTGTCAACTGCCGCCCGGCGATCTCCACGGTGTAGTACTTCACCAAGGCGAAGTCGAACACCAACCGGGGGACAAATGTATTCACTTATATGTAAAGAAAGCAACAAAGGTTCACCCCGTCGGTCGAATCCCGCTCCACGAGAGGGACGCAGTTTTCAACAAAGCGGACCCCGACCGGCTGAATTGGGGGCTTGACGGATTCCTTGGCAGACATGCAGTTGCAACTTAGCCATTGGTGCACCGATCACGATGTCGGCCTGTGGAAAGTCGAAGCCGAGCTTCGGTGAAGCTTACAGGTGGGCATGGTCCGTAGGTATCAAGCAACCTTGTGTTCCTTTGAGCAAGATGAAATTCTGGGCCGGCGTCACCGACAACGATTGGTTCTCCTTCCTCTCCGCACGCGGACTGGATGAGGTGAACTTCTGGCGGCCCTCACCGGGGCCATACTTCACGGGCTTGCCTGCGGGCACGCCCTTCCTCTTCAAGCTGAAGGCGCCGAACAACCACATCGCGGGTGGCGGCTTCTTCGTGCAGTACTCATCCCTACCGTTGGAAATGGCGTGGGATGCGTTCGGGGAGAAGAACGGGATGCCCACGTTCCGCGACTTCGACAAGAAGATCCGCGAATACCGGAAGCTGCCCAAGGGACCATTGGAGATGGGATGCAATGTGCTGGTGCAACCGTTCTTCTTTCCGAGGGAACGGTGGATCGAATTGCCGACGTGGCCCAAGTCCGTGGTGCAGGGCAAGACCTTCGATAACGAGACCACCGAAGGCGCGTGGCTTTGGAACGAAGTGCAATTGCGTTTGCAGGACCATGCCGTCCAAGACCTCGTGGCCGAACCAGCGGCGGAATACGGCGGACCGCGCTACGGCGAACTCTTCCTCACGCGCAGCCGATTGGGGCAGGGCGCCTTCCGGGTGCTGGTGAGCGAGGCCTACTCGAAGCGTTGCGCCATCACCGGCGAATCGACCTTCCCGGTGCTGGAGGCGGCGCACATACGGCCGTACGAGTTGGAAGGTCCGCACCGCATCTCCAACGGCATGCTGCTGCGCTCCGACTTCCACAAGCTCTTCGATGCCGGGCTGGTGACCGTGACGCCCGAGCTGCGGGTGCGGGTGAGCGACCGCATCCAGGAGCAGTACTTCAATGGCAAGGCCTACTACCGCTTGCACGACCAACCGCTTGCCGTGATCCCCAAGCTGGACAGCCAGCGGCCCGACCCCGAGTTCCTGCGCTGGCACCTCACTGAGCGCTTTGTTGGATAACAGAACCTACCGCCATGATCAGCGACCAATTGCGCGATGAACTGCTGGCCTTCCGCAAGGAGCGCGACTGGGAGCAGTTCCACAACCTGCGGACCCTCTCCACCAGCATTGCCTTGGAAGCCGCCGAGTTGATGGAGTACACCCAATGGGCCAAGGATGCCGACCTGGCCACTCTGGCCACCGAGCACCGCGATGCTCTGGCCGAGGAGATGGCCGACATTGCCATCCTGCTCACCTACTTAGCGCATGACCTGCGCGTGGACCTCGAAACCGCCGTGCGCCAGAAGCTGGTGAAGAACGCCGCCAAGTACCCGGTGGAGAAGGCGAAGGGTGTGGCGACGAAGTGGGATCGGTTGT
>DAOORM010000311.1:0-3321 GCA_035389265.1 Flavobacteriales bacterium
ATCAATCGTTCAGCGTACGCTTCACCTCTTCGATGGTGAAGGCCTCCACGATGTCTCCGTTCTTGATGTCGTTGAAGTTCTTGATGGAGAGGCCGCACTCGTAGCCGTGGGTGACCTCCTTCACATCGTCCTTGAAACGCTTGAGTTCGTTGAGGTCGCCGGTGTACACCACGATGCCATCGCGGATGAGGCGCACCTTGTTCTTGCGTTCGATCTTGCCATCGAGCACGTAGCAACCGGCCACGGTGCCCACCTTGCTGATGCGGAAGGTCTCGCGCACCTCGGCGGTACCCGTGATCTTCTCCACCTCCTTCGGCGCGAGCATGCCTTCCATGGCCTGCTTGATCTCTTCGATCGCCGCGTAGATGATGGAGTACATGCGGATGTCGATCTCCTCCGTCTCCGCCAGCTTGCGCGCACCCGGTGTGGGACGCACCTGGAAGCCCACGATGATGGCGTTGGACGCGGTGGCGAGGAGCACGTCGCTCTCGGCGATCGGACCCACCGCGCGGTGGATCACGTTCACCTTGATCTGCTCGGTGCTCAGCTTCAACAACGAATCGGTGAGCGCTTCCACGGAACCGTCCACGTCGCCTTTCACGATGAGGTTGAGTTCCTTGAAGTCGCCGATGGCCAAGCGACGTCCGATCTCGTCCAGCGTGATGTGCTTGTGGGTACGGATGCCCTGTTCGCGCTGCAGCTGCGTGCGGCGTGTGGCGATGGCGCGTGCGTCGCGTTCGTCCTCGAACACCTGGAAGGTGTCGCCAGCGTTGGGCGCACCATCCAAGCCGAGGATGGAGACCGGAGTGGAGGGCGGCGCCTCGATCACCTGCTGGCCACGTTCGTTGAACATGTTCCGCACACGACCACTGTACTGGCCGGCAAGGATCACATCGCCCTTGCGCAGCGTACCGGCATCCACGAGCAGGGTGGTCACATAACCACGGCCTTGCTCCAAGGTGCTCTCGATCACCACGCCGTGGGCCCGTTTGCCCGGATCGGCTTTCAGGTCGAGCATCTCGGATTCGAGCAGCACCTTGTCCAATAGCTGGTCGATGCCGGTGCCCTTCTTCGCGCTGATCTCCTGCGTCTGGAACTTGCCGCCCCACTCCTCCACGAGGATGTTCATCTGCGACAGTTCCTCGCGGATCTTGTCCGGATTGGCGCCTTCCTTGTCGATCTTGTTGAAGGCGAAGACCATGGGAACGCCTGCAGCTTGCGCGTGGTTGATGGCTTCGCGCGTCTGCGGCATCACACTGTCATCCGCCGCCACCACGATGATGGCGATATCGGTGACCTGCGCACCGCGAGCACGCATGGCGGTGAAGGCCTCGTGACCTGGTGTATCCAGGAAGGTGATGCGTTTGCCGCTCTCGAGTTGTACGCTATATGCACCGATGTGCTGGGTGATGCCACCGGCCTCACCGGCGATCACGTTGGCCTTGCGCACGTAGTCGAGCAACGATGTCTTACCATGGTCTACGTGACCCATGACGGTGACGATCGGTGGACGTGCGGCCACGCGCTCGGCCACGTCGGCTTCTTCGGGGATGTCCTGCTGCACGTCGGCGCCGACGAACTCCACCTTGAAGCCGTATTCCTCGGCGATCACGGATAGTGTTTCCGCATCGAGGCGTTGGTTGATGCTCACCATCATACCCAGCGCGAAGCAGGCTTTGATGATGTCGGTGACCGGCACGCTCATCATGCTGGCCAATTCGCTCGCGGTCACGAACTCGGTGACCTTCAGCGTCATGCCGGCGAGTTCGCGTGCGGCTTGCTCCTCTTCGTAACGGCGGCCGCGTTGGTCGCGCTTCTCGCGACGCAGCTTGGCACCTTTGCTCTTTCCTCCGGTGAGGCGTGCGAGGGTCTCGCTCACCTTCCGCTTCACGGCGTTCTCATCCAGTTCGCCAGGGCGGCCGGGTGCGCTGGGTGCGCGCTGTTCCTGCTGGACGGCGCGGTCCACATTGACCGGACCGGGTTTCACGATGCGCTTGCGGCGACCGCGTTCGTTGTCCGACCCGGGACGCTCGCTCGGCTTGCGCTCCTTCTCCACGGGCAGTTCGATCTTGCCCAGCTTGGTAAGGCCGGCCAGCTTTTGCACGTTCACACGGATGGTCTCCGGTTCCACGGGACCAGCGGGGATCACAGGCGGTGCAGGGGCGGCGGGTGCCACAGGCTCCACCGGAGCTTCCGCCACCGGTGCTGGAGCAGGGGCCTCTTCCACCGGCTTGGGGGCTTCGGCTTCGGCCGCTTTCTTGGCGGCCTTCTTCTTCGGCGCATCCAGGTCGATCCTGCCCACGGTCTTCGGACCAGCGGACTTCTCCGCCCGAGCCTTGATGACCTCAGGCTCGGCTGGCGCAGCAGGTGGTGCGGGTGCCACTGGCTCCGGCTTCACTTCCGGCGCTGCGGCCACTGGAGGTGCAACGGGTGCGGGTGGTGCGGCGACCGGAGCAGGCGCAGGATCCTCTTTGCGCTTGGGCGCTTCCTTGGCCACAGGGGCGCTGGCCAGTGCGATGGTCTCGCGCTCCTGGCGTTGCTGCACGGTGGCCTTGCTCTGCTCCTTGATCGCCTTGTCCGTACCGAACTCTTGCTGCAGGAGTTCGTACATCTCGGTGGGGATCTTCGTGTTGGGGTTGCTCTCCACCTTGTGGCCCTTGCTCTCCAAGAACTCCACAACGGTGTGCAAACCCTGGTTGAATTCCCGGGCCACCTTGCTCAGACGCAAACCCTTATCGGTCGTTTCACTCATACACTACGCTGTTGGCCTACCTATCCTTTCCTGTTGCGATCGTTCGATCGCGGTTCGTTCTTTCCAAATTCCCGACGATGTGTCCATCGCCTTCTCGAAATACCGGGGTCGAACATGTTCGACCCTACCATCCGGGCGACGTGAACGTCGCTCGTTCCGAAATACATGGCGATGCATGCATCGCCGCTACACCGGGTCGATGCGGTGCATCAACCCTCCAACTCCTTCTTCAGAATGCGACGCACTTCTTCGATGGTCTCCTCCTCCAGGTCGGTGCGCTTGACCAATTCCTCCACGGAAAGATCCAGCACATTGCGCGCGGTGTCGCAACCGATCTTCTTGAACTCCTCGATGATCCACTCGTCGATCTCGTCGTAGAACTCATCCATGCTCACGTCGTCGCTCACTTCATCGGTATCGCGGTACACATCGATATCGAATCCGGTGAGTTTGCCTGCGAGCTTGATGTTGTGGCCGCCCTTGCCGATGGCCAAGGCCACCTGATCGGGTTTCATGTACACCTCGGCACGCTTGTGCTCATGGTCCAGCTTGATGTCGCCCACCTTGGC
>DAOORM010000312.1:0-3320 GCA_035389265.1 Flavobacteriales bacterium
CGAAAAAGCTCTTGTATACCGCACCACTGTAACCCATCATGGCCGCTAGATCGATCTCCAGCATCACCAGGATCCGGGCCAGATCGATGGGATCCAGTGCAGCGAGCGGCACTACGAAAGGCTCTACGGGGTACTCACTGGTCATGAACATCAACCACAGCAGCAACGCATCATAGACCAGCACGAACAATAGCCAAAGCACCAAGGCAATACCGACCCCCCGGGCCTTATCGCGCTGTCGGAGCGCGATAAGGGCGCCTAACGCCGCAAAGACCAGTACCAGCGCCGAACCCGCCAGGGACAACACAACGGCCGACCGGAACGGAGCATGCACCAACAGTGGCAGACCCAAGCCCAACCCCTGTGCCACCAGCAGAGCAGATGCCAACGCCAGCAGTTGACCACTGATGATCGCACGCCGCCCGATGGGCTGTACAGCGAGCAACTGTGTGAATTCTTGTATGTCGTACAGATATACCACGGTGAAGACGAGGGTGACCAATGGCACCAACGCAAGCACGACCTGCACCAGGCTGAGGAGGGCTTTCATGGCATCGTCCTCCAGCATGAATAGACCTTGGGCGAGCGCGAGCATCAGCAAGGCATAGCCGAGCACGAAGCGATTCCTCGCCAGATCGATAAGGGTATACTTGAACACCTTTCCCATGGGGCGATCAGTCTTGGGGTCGAAGATCCACCGCGTTGCCGAGAAGGCGTGGCAGTGCCTGGGCCAAGCGCGTGGAGCACGTGCTTTCCAGGATCTGTTGCACGGGAAGAAGAAACCGCAACCCGCCGTCTTCCAAATAGGCCACTCTATCGGCAAGGGCCTCCACCTCCCCCATCAAGTGCGACGTGATGAGTACTGTGCCACCTCGATCCCTGAGCGCACCGGCTTTCCGCAGAACGCGCTCTGCGCTCAGCGGATCCAACCCTGCCGTGGGCTCATCCATCACGAGGATCGTTGGTGTTGTCCGAAAGGCAAGCACCGCACTCACCTTCTGCCGGGTGCCACCGCTCAACGCGGAGAGGCGTTTGTCCAATTGGTGCGCCAGGCCCAATTCAGCAATGAGCCGATCGTCGAGCTGATCAGCGCTCAGGCCGACCACATCCGCCATCATTTCAAGTAGCTGTGCGATCGACAGCGCGGGCGGGAATTGCGATATCTGGGGCATATACCCGATGCGACGGCGGTACTCCGGCGGAGGAGCCTGTGCACGTGCATCGATCACAGTACCCTCCAAGGTGACCCTCCCTTCTGATGGATGCACCAGACCGAGCAGGCTCTTGATCAGTGTGGTCTTTCCGCTCGCGTTCGGGCCGATGAGCATCACCACCTCGCCCTTCATGAACGAGAGGTCGATATGGCGCAGAGCCCAGAGCGCACCGTAGCGTTTGCCGAGACCCTCGCAGATGATCCTCGTCTCAGCCATGGACCAGTTGATGAGACCATGCGCGGACGAGAAGTAGGCAATCGAGCAGCAGGCTGGACGAAGCCTCACCATCAGTGGAACACGCCACTGCAGGGACGGCCGGCTCAGCAGCGACAGTGGGAGACCGCATCAAGGGCAGGTCATCCTTCAAGGACTCGGGGGTGAGCGATGGGATCAGACGTTCTGCGCGGTCAAGCAGGGACACGAAAAGGCTCCGCGAGAAGACCATGGCGTAAGGTTGTCGCTCCACCAGCAAGGCAAAGAAGCCTAGAGGACGGTGCGGCACATCGCCGTACCCATCGCGATCCAAGTCGTATCCCGCGTAGCGGTCCCAATAGTTACCGCTCATGGTGTTGGGTACCAACGAGCCATTGGTGCTCACATCGAAGGTATTGCCCGTAAAGGTGTTACCTGTGAAGTCACAATCGAAGGCATTGGCGAAGAGCCGAAGCGCCCAACCGTTCAGGCGGAACTCGTTGTCGTGAACATTGATGCGATTGCATCCGTCGATCATGATGCCAGTGGTATTGTCCTGAAAGGTGTTGTCCTTGATCTCTCCATCATTGATCTCCTTCAGCAGCAGCCCGTAGGCACTCGCTCCACGGTTGGCCAGGAAGCGGTTGCGGTGCATGGCGATCTCCTTGCTGAACATCACCGCCACACCGGCCCCATTGTCCTCGAAGTGATTGTCCTCGTAGGCATCACGGTGACTGAACATGAAGTGCAGCCCGTAACGCAGATTGTGCAAGGAGGTATTGTCGATGATGTGCGAGTCCGTCACGAACTCGAAGTAGATGCCATCGCGATGGTGTTCGATCCGGTTGCTACGGATGTTGGCGTTGTTGCATTTCCACAGGTGGATACCATTGGCCATGTAGTCTTCGGCACCCGGTTCGCCTAGCACAGTGTTGCCTTGCACCCGGGCATCCTTTACACCGCTGAGGTAAATGGCGAAGAAGCACTTGTCCAGGAAGTTGTCCTCGATCACCACCCCTCGGCATTCGTTCACCTTGATACCCGCCATATCATCCAGATTACTGCGGCGCGACCCACGGATGGTGAAGCCCTTCACCGTGACATGGTCAGCGGTGATCAGCAAGGCGTCGTTCTCCCCTCCACCATCGATCACGGCACCAGCTCCGCCTAGCAGGACCAGCGGACGGTCTACGTGAATGCCACCCTCGTCCACCAGGCCCTGCACCATTAAGGTATCGCCTGGAGCTGCTCCATGTATGACGGTCTGCAGCGAAGCACCGAGCGCACTACTATACCGCCACGTTCGGGCGTGTGCAGAAGCTGCGCTCACACAGGTCAGCAGTAGGATCAGCAGTTCCTTCATCCCCATTTCCTCATTCGGTCAGCGAACGACGCACAGCAGACCAATCCATGGGCCATGCGTCTCCTTGCGCAGCTGCAGCGCTTCTTGCTTGTTCGTCCGAGAAGGCCGCCATATCGCCGCGCATCGGACTGCGGTAGGCGGGCCCGTGCAGGTAGAGCGCCGCATTGGCATCGATCAGAGTGCCCGGTTCGGAATGATCGCACACATACCACTCTTGCACCTGGCTTTCAGCAACGGTACCGTTCGCCACGAATTGCAGCATGCACGAGACATCATCGAACACGTATTGGCGACCCTTCTCGGTCACCAGCGCAGCACCGTATTGGCGGTCCACCACGTTCATGCGGCAATGCGCACATTCGGCCTTGCCAAAATCGATGGATGGCTGCGACTGTCCGCAGGAAACGAGGGCGACGACGAGCAGGGGGAGCAGATGGCTCAGGCGTATCATGAGGCAACAGGTTCGGCCGGCTCCTTCCGGCGCAGTTCAAGGAAGTAGACACCGGCAAGAAGGGCCATCACTCCGAAAAGGACCCAGCCGCCAACATCAA
>DAOORM010000313.1:0-3300 GCA_035389265.1 Flavobacteriales bacterium
GACATCGTGGAGGCCTTCACCATCGAAGAGGTGAAGCGTACGCTGAACGATTGATCTTGATCGCTATCAAAACAGAAGGCCGATCCCTTGGGGTCGGCCTTCTGCTTGGTACCTATACATCAGAAGCTGCGTCCTAGTCCACGCGCGGCATCTCGATCTCGTCCGGCACGATATAGCTGCCCGGATAAGCCTCCTTCACGTCGCGCAACAAGCGCTCGGCTTCGAGGCGTGTGCGCAGATCGCCCACTCGAAGCCTGAAGTTCGGAGCCAACCAGCTGAGGTAGGCGGGGACATCGGGGTTGCGTTGGAGAAAAGCGCGTTTGGTGGCTTCCGCCGTGGTGCGGTCGCCCAGGAAGATCTGCACCCGATAGCCGCTCACCCGATGTTCGTGGGCGCTGTAGTCGGTCAACAGCTTTTCGATGGCGGGGGTCAGCGTCACGCGCACCTCGCCAGAGCTAGCCACCGAAGGGGTATCGACGGCGGTATCGCCTTCCACTTGGGCCCAAAGGGGAAAAGTCCATCCCAGGACCACGATCACAAGTAGCGAACGCATGGTTGACACGGGGCTAAAAGTATGCCGTTGCTCAACAGGGCCGGGGGTAATGCTCGCAGGAAGGGGACCATCCATTATTTAGACCGGCTCTAAATAGTGACAACCCCATGGCATCCGCTTCAACCACAGGCCCCGGGAAAGGTCTCCCGTGTATTTTTGCCGCCGGACAAACGGATCGTTGTCCCTCCTAAAATGCTCGGAATGCCGCTTGTAGCAAGGATTTCAGAACGTTCCACCGGGCTTCTTCACGCATCCCTCGCTGTCTTCTTTTTCCTGTTCACCTCCTTAGCGCAGGCCCAGCCTGCCGATAAGGCGTTGTATGACCAGGGAGCGAAGCTCTTCAAAGGGAACTGCGCCAGCTGCCACAAACCAGACAAGGACCTTACTGGTCCAGCCATCAAAGGCGCCCGGGCGCGGTGGGATGGTAAGGGTGACATCTACGCGTGGATCAAGAACAGCTCGGCCTACCTGAAGACCGGCAATCCGTATGCCACGGAGCTGTTCAACAAGTGGAACAAGAGCGTGATGACCGCGCAGGCCCTCACCAACGAGGAGATCGACGCGATCCTGTACTACGCTGACAATTACACTCCGCCGGTCACTACCACAACCACGGGGACCCCTGTTCCTGAAGGTCCACAAGAGACCTCCAACTGGCCTTGGCTGGTGGTGATCGCTCTGTTGCTTCTAGTGGTAGGCCTCAGTCTCACAGGAGTGAAGAAGAGCTTGGCCAACGCTGTGCGCGAGGCCGAAGGCAAGGAGCCGCTGCCCGACATGACCTTCGGCCAGAGCGTCCGTGCTTGGGCTTGGAAGAACAAGGCCTTCGCCAGTATCATCGGACTCTTCCTCGTAGTGTTCTTGGTCCTGAAGCTTTGGGATGCCGCTTGGGTGGTGGGGGTGTACGGTGGCGATGAGGTGGAGCACTACAAGCCGGAGCAACCCATCCTCTTCAACCACACCCTGCACGCCGGTAAAGCCGACAAGGGGAACCTGGCCATCAACTGCCAGTACTGCCACAGCAGCGCCGAGAAGAGCAAGCACGCGGGCATCCCCAGCACCAACATCTGCATGAACTGCCACCAGGCGGTGAATGAAGGCCGGACGGAAGCCGGTACCAAGGAGATCCAGAAGATCTACGCAGCAGCGGGCTGGGATGGCAAGGCGTACACCGGCACACCGGAGCCTGTGAAGTGGGTGAAGGTGCACAACCTGCCCGACCACGCCTACTTCAACCACGCGCAGCACGTGGCCGTGGGCAAATTGGAGTGCCAGGAATGCCATGGCCCAATCGACGAGAAGATGGACGTGGCCGAACAATGGGCACCTCTCACCATGGGCTGGTGCATCGATTGCCACAACACCAAGGATGTGAAGATGGCCGGCAACGGCTACTACGACGAGGTCATGGCCCGCTTGGAAGAGACGGACCTGGGCCACGCCGAACTCAAGAAGTATCTGGAGGACGAGAAGATCAGTGTGAAGGAGCTTGGGGGCTGGGAATGCTCCAAGTGCCACTACTAAGACCGAAACGCGCGCCGCATGTCGAGCACGAAGCGATATTGGAAGGACCTCGGAGAGCTGGACCAGCATCCCGAGTCGATCAAGGGTCGTGAGAACGAATTCCCGCAGGATCTGGCCATCGACCAGGTGCTCGGAAATTCCTCCATCACAGGAGCGAGCACAGGCCGCCGCGACTTCCTCAAGTTCCTGGGCTTCGGTCTGGGTGCTGCCACCCTGGCTGCTTGCGAAACGCCGGTGATCAAGTCGATCCCCTACGTCAACAAGCCCGAGGACATCACCCCCGGCGTGGCCAACTGGTACGCGAGCACCTTCTACGACGGGGATGACTTCGCCAGCATCCTGGTGAAGACCCGTGAAGGGCGCCCCATCCACGTGAAGGGCAACCCCCGCTTCGGCATCAACCGCAATCCGACGCTGGCCAAAGGCAGCATCAATGCGCGGATGAACAGCTCCGTGCTGTCGCTCTACGACAGTGCACGCTTGACCGGCCCGAAAGCGAAAGGCTCCGAGACGGTGACCGACTGGGCCGAGGCGGACAAGGCCATCGCCGCAGGCTTGGCTTCTGCGGCTGGCAAGCGCATCGTGGTCCTCACGAACACGATCATCAGTCCGAGCACGCGTTCTGCCGTGGAGGCCTTCAAGGCCAAATACCCCACCACGGAGCACGTTCAATACGATACCATCAGCTACAGCGGCGTCACGAACGCCAACCTGAAGAGCTTCGGCAAACGGGTGTTCCCGAACTACGACTTCACGAAAGCCGATGTGATCGTGAGCGTGGACGCCGACTTCCTCAGCAGCTGGGGTAGCACGAGCGAGTACACGTGGCAATACGCCACCCGCCGTAACCCTGATCAGGCCATGAACAAGCACTTCCAACTGGAAGCGCGCATGAGCCTCTCTGGTGCCAACGCCGATGTGCGTGTTCCGCTCAAGGTGAGCGAACTGCCCAAGGCCGTGGTGGCCCTGCATGCGCACATCAGCGGCAACAGTGCTGGCGCCGATGCTGAATTGATGAAGGCCACGGCCAGCGCCGCCAAAGCGCTGATGGCCGCCAAGGGCCGCAGCCTGGTCATTTCCGGCAGCAACAACGAAGGGGTGCAGGTGCTCGTCAACAGCATCAACAGCATCCTCGGTAACTACGGCAGCACCATCGACCTCGATGGCGCCACCTGGTTCAAGCAGGGTGATGACGCCGCTGTGGCCCAGTTGGTGAAGGACATGAA
>DAOORM010000314.1:0-3294 GCA_035389265.1 Flavobacteriales bacterium
GTTCTTCCAGAGCGCGTTGATGCCAACATGCGCCGTGGCTTCTTCAGCATCAACGCGCTCTGGAAGAACAAGATCGCCGTGCTCGTGGGCGACTACCTCCTGAGCCGGGGACTGTTGTTGGCCATCGACAAAGGCGAGTTCGAGCTGTTGCGCATCGTGAGCCATGCCGTGCGCGAGATGAGCGAAGGTGAGCTGTTGCAGTTGGAGAAAACGCGCGGGCTGAACTTCAGCGAAGAGGTCTACTTCGACATCATCCGCAAGAAGACCGCCAGCCTCATCGCGGCCTGTTGCGCCAGCGGTGCCAGTGCGGCAGGTCGGCCAGCGGACGAGGTGGAGCGCATGCGGCAGTTCGGCGAGTTCACGGGCATCGCCTTCCAGATCAAGGACGACCTCTTCGACTATGGCAGTGGCCAGGACACGGGCAAACCCACCGGCCTCGACATCAAGGAGAAGAAGCTCACCCTGCCCTTGATCCATGCCTTACGCAATGTGGATGCACGCGACCGCCGGTGGATGGTGGACGTGGTGAAGAACCGCAATGAGGACGATGCCGCCGTAAGCAAATTGGTGCAGAAGGTGACCGACGTGGGCGGCATCGCCCATGCCAACCAGCGCATGCTGGAGTACCGCGACAAGGCGCTGAACGTCTTGCATACCTTCGACAAGAACGACGCCCGCGACGCCCTGGAAGGCTTGGTACACCTGACGGTGGAGCGCAAGAAGTGATCACATGGCAACCTTTCGACCTCTTCTATCCATCGCCGTTGTAGCCCTCCTGATCGGATGCGAAAGCGCCGAAACCAAGACGACCACCACGCAGGCGGCCAGCGACACCACGGCCAAAGTGGCCCCACCCGCGAACGGACCTCAAGTGATCCAGCTAAGCCGGGGTGGCCGTATGGAGGGCAACATGCGCAACGGCGAGCGCACAGGGTCATGGATCTCGTACCACCCGAACGGGGTTATCTGGAGCCGCTCCATCTACCGCAACGGCGTGGAGCACGGACCCACCGAGGTATTCCACGACAATGGCCGCACCTATTACACGGGCTTCTACGAGCAAGGCAAACCCAGCGGTGAATGGGTCTTCTTCGATGCCAACGGCGTGGAGGTGAAGCGGGTGCAGTACGACAGCACCGGCGCGGCGATCGAGCAGGATCGTGAGTAGTTTGTTGATGGTTCCTTGCCACCAGCGCTAGTCGCTTCGTCCCCAGGGCCTCAGGCCGGTGGGTTGTTGACAGGTCGAGTGTCGTGGCAGAACTAGCCAACGATCGCTTCAGCAGACCTGGACCCTGGTAAATTCACGGCCCCGTTGCCAGACACCGGCCCAGAGAAGAAGTGATCGCCCCGCAGGCCATACAGCAAGTGAAGGACGCCGCCCGCGTGGAGGAGGTGGTGGGTGAATTCGTGGCCTTGAAGCGGAAAGGACCGCGTTTCCTCGGACTCTGCCCCTTCCACAACGAGAAGACACCGAGCTTCAACGTGAGCCCGAACCTGGGCATCTACAAGTGCTTCGGGTGCGGCGAGGCGGGCGATAGCATCACCTTCCTGCAGAAACACGAGCACCTCAGCTACGTGGAAGCCATTCGCTGGTTGGCGAAACGCTACAACATCGACCTGCCGGAAGAGGAGCAGACGCCCGAACAGCAGATCGAACAGAGCGAGCGCGAGGCCTTGGCGGTGATCCAGCAGTGGGCGCTCAACTGGAGCGTGGAGCAGCTGTGGAACACCGATGAAGGCAAACGGATCGGGCTATCGTACTTCCGTGAGCGCGGTTTCAGCGACGCCACCATCCGCACTTTCCAGTTGGGCTATGTGCCGGAGTTCGGCAACGCGTTCACCGCAGCGGCGACAGCCAACGGCTTCAACCCCGAGCTGCTCGAAAAGGCCGGTTGGATCAAACGCCGCGACGATGGCAGTGGCAGCGCCTGGGACTTCTTCGCCGGCCGCGTCACCTTCCCCATCCTCGGCCTCAGCGGTCAGCCCATCGCCTTCGGGGCCCGCACACTGAAGAGCGATAAGAAGCTCCCGAAGTATTTCAACAGTCCGGAGAGCGTTCTCTACAACAAGAGCCGCTCGCTCTATGGCATCTTCCACGCGAAGAAGTCCATCGTGGAGCAGAACCTCTGCTACCTGGTAGAAGGCTATACCGACGTGATCAGCCTGCATCAGTCGGGCATCACCAACGTGGTGGCCAGCAGCGGCACGAGCCTCACCGAAGAACAGGTGCGGCTGATCAAACGCTATGCGCCCACCGTGGCCATCCTGTACGACGGGGATGCGGCGGGCATGAAGGCCAGCTTGCGCGGGATCGACCTAGTGCTGAAGGAAGGCCTCAACGTGAAGGTGGTCACCTTCCCCGAGGGCGAGGATCCGGACAGCTTCGCGAAGAGCCACAGCAGCAGCGAGGTGATGGCGCACCTCACCGGCACAGCGGAGGACTTCCTCGTGTTCAAGGCCACCCTGCTGATGCAGGATGTGGGTGATGACCCGGTGAAGAAAGCGGCGGCCATCCACGAGATCGTCGAGAGCGTGGCCCTGGTACCCGACCTGGTGTTGCGTTCGCTGTACATCCAGCAATGCAGCCGCCTGCTCCAGATCAACGAGCAAGCGCTGATCAGCGAGATGAACAAGGTGCTGCGCCGGCAGTACCGCAGGAAGCTGGGGGACGACCAACCGATGCCCGAGGAGCGTCTGGCATCGGAGATCGCGGCGCCGCAGCCCACCTTGGAAGACCTCGGCACCGCACCGCAGGAGCGCGACCTCCTGCGCATGCTGCTGAGCTACGGGCACGAGCGCATCAACGTGCCGGTGCAGGATGAGGAAGGCAACACCTCCGAAGAGGAGACGAGCGTGGCCGAACTGATGTTCGAACTCCTGGCGCTGGACGACATCCTCTTCGATGAACCGATCTTCCGGGAGATGTACCTGGACTACCGGCACAGCACCAACCTGGGCACGGCAGTGGAAAGCCAGCGCTACGTGACGCACGAACAGGAGACCTGGCGCACCACGGCCATCGACCTGCTCACCGAGAAGTACGTGCTGAGCCCGAACTGGAAAGAGCGCCACAAGATCCATGTGAAGCGGGAGAGTGAAGTGCTCTACGACGCGCTCGAAGAGGCGGTGGACATCTTGAAGGAGCGCCGCGTGGACCGCATGATCAAGGACCGGCAGGAGGAGCTGAAGGCCGCCGATGAGGTCGGTGTGATGGCGTTGCTCCAAGAGATCATGCACCTGAGCGAAGCCAAGAAACGGCTGGCGAAGAAGACGGGGCGGGTGATCGTGGGGTGA
>DAOORM010000315.1:0-3243 GCA_035389265.1 Flavobacteriales bacterium
CATGGAGTCGGTGTTCGCGCTCGTGGATATCTTCTTCGTAAGCCGCTTGGGCAAACACGCCATCGCCACGGTGGGGTTGACGGAGAGCGTGCTCACGTTGGTGTATTCGCTCGCATGGGGCTTGGGCATGGGCATCACCGCGGTGGTGGCCCGGCGCACGGGTGAGAAGGACCCCAGCGGTGCCGCCCGCGCCGCGATGCAAGGCGTATTGGTGGCCATTGCGCTCGGCGTGGTGATCGCCATCCCGGGCATCATCTATGCACGCGACCTCCTCGCGTTGATGGGTGCAGAGGCCGACGTGCTCGTTGAAGGTCCGCGCTACATGCGCATCATGCTTGGCGGGAACATCATCATCTTGCTGCTCTTCGGCATCAACGCCATCTACCGCGGTGCGGGCGATGCGGCCATGGCTATGCGGTCGCTCATGCTGGCCAATGGCATGAACATCATCCTGTGTCCCTTGCTGATCCATGGTTTCGGTAGCTGGGGCGGTTTTGGCATCATGGGGGCTGCCATGGCCACCACCATCGGTCGCGGTACAGGTGTGTTGTACCAGCTCTATCATCTCTTCGACGGCCGCGGGCGCATCTCGCTGAAAGGCATGCCCATGGTCCTGGACAAGGAGGTGATGGTGAACATCCTGAAGGTCTCGGCCGGCGGTGTGATCCAATTCGTGTTGCCTTCCGTGAGTTGGATCTTCCTATCGCGGATCGTGGCGGTCTTCGGCAGCGGAGCGGTGGCGGGATATACCATCGCGGTGCGCATCATGATCTTCTCGCTGCTCCCTTCCTGGGGGGTGGCCAACGCGGCAAGCACCTTGGTGGGCCAGAACCTGGGTGCCAAGCAGCCGGATCGAGCTGCTCGGAGCGCGTGGTATTGCGGGCACATCAACATGCTCTACATGGTGTGTGTGGCCGTCCTGTTCTGGCTCACCACCAGCTGGCTCGTGGGTTTCTTCACCACCGATCCGGCCGTGGCCGAGTATGCCATCTCAGCGCTGAGGATCCTTTGCCTCGGCTATTTCTTCTACGGTTATGGTATGGTGTTCGCCCAAGCGTTCAACGGGGCGGGTGATACCATGACGCCGACGTGGATGAACGCGATCTGCTTCCTGCTGATCCAGATCCCCTTGGCGTGGTTCCTTTCCCAAGTGTTGCAATGGGGTGCCTACGGCGCCTTCTCTGCGGTGCCCATGAGCGAGAGCATCCTCGCGGTGCTCAGTGCCATCCTGTTCCAGCGCGGGAAGTGGAAGACCGTGAAGGTGTGAGCCTCCTCGCGGGTCGTTGCACTTACTGCGCCACGTAACCCTTCGGCTTGCCAGCCTTGTACCACTTCAGGAGCGTGTCGATCATGTGCTCCATCTTGCGCGAGTCGGCCCAGGTCCCCCGGAAGACGAGGGTGCCATCCTTGTCCACCAGGTACGCGCCGTTCGGAGCTTTGCCATACGCGTCGAACGTGGCGTTGTTCAGGCCATCCACCAACACCGGGATCTTGCCTAGTTGGGCGAACTCCTGTGCGTAGGCCATCTTCTCGTACTCGCTCTTCGGCTGCGGATAGGACTTGAACCTCTTCTTGTCGCCAGGGTGTAGTTCAGTTCCGTAGATCACGAAGAGCTGCACGTCCTCGTTGGTGTACTTCTTCACCAGTTGCGACCAACGCTCTACCTGATAGCGTGCCGGCGGATTGGTGATGCTGCCGAACATGAAGGCGCGGATCTTGCCATCGTTCTGGCGGAGCGAGTAAGTGCCACCATCCTGCGCCATGGGCAAGGTGAAGTCGTGGGTGTGTGGGATCATGCCACCGCCTTCACTGTACGTGCGCAGCTCGCGGATGGTCTGTCGCATGAGCTTGTCGAAGTTCATGCGAAGGATGCTCACCTGACGTCGCATCTCCTTGATGTCACTCTTGCTGTACGCGTTCAGGTAGTAGTCCAGATCGTCGTGGAACACCAAGGTGCTGTCCGTGGGGTACCAAGTGGGGTCCCAATTGTTCAGTTGGGCCGGAACCCGCAAGGTGGAGCAGCAGATCAGAAGGAGCAGTAGCGCGCGCATGGCCGATAAAGGTCGTGGTCGGTAAAGGTAGGTGGGCGTCTCAACCTATCTTGCGGCCCCATTCCATCGGTTCCCGTGTCCGTTCAAGATGCACCCTTGATAGCTGCCGTGCAGCAGGGCGACCAGCAAGCGCTGGCTGCGCTGTACGACGCGTACAGCGGTGCGCTCTATGGCATCATCCTGAAGGTGGTGGAGAAGGAGGAGTTGGCCCAGGAGGTACTGCAGGACACCTTCGTGAAGATCTGGCGCAGTGCGGGTGGCTACGATGCCAGCAAGGGGCGTCCCTTCACCTGGATGCTCAACATCGCCCGTAACGCGGCCATCGATATGGTGCGGTCGGCGGCGGTGCGGCACGGGGCATCGATCCGATCGCTCGATAAGGACGTATATCGTACCGGGCACGATGAAGTGCGCGAGCAACTGGGGAACGCTGATGTGCGCGATGTGGTGGCCAAATTGAAGCCCGAACACCGCGAACTCGTCGATCTGGCCTATTACCAGGGCTTTTCGCAACAGGAGATCGCCGACCGCACGGCCTTGCCACTGGGCACCGTGAAGTCGCGTACCCGCGCGGCCTTGCTCGAACTGCGTACGCTATTGAAGGACCACCGATGAACGCTGATGAACTGATCCGATCCGGGCTCCTCGAAGCCTATGTGCTGGGCCAGGCCTCGCCGGAGGAGGTGCGTCTGGTGGAAGGGCTCCGCGCTTCGGATGCCCGTGTGCGCGAAGAGTTGGATGCCATCGAGCTGATGCTGGAACAGCACGCTACGCGGCAAGCGGTGGCCCCACCACCCGCGCTGAAAGCTGCCGTCATGGACCGCATCGCCCAGGATGGCGCCCCGAAAAGAACGCCGGTCCTGCCGATCACTGCGGCACCCGAACGCCGCATGAATTGGCTCGCTGCCGCAAGTATCGGTGGTCTGGTGCTGAGCGCGGCCATGAACTTCCTGCAGTATCAAGAGCTGAAGAGCGTGCGCACTGAACTCGCCCGGTTGGAGAACGATCGTAGTGTGCTCGCCGAAGAACTACAGGTGCAACGCACCAGCTTGAAACGCACCACCGAACAACTCGCCATCACCACCGATCCGCATCGTGAAACGGTGGTCTTGAACGGCATCGGGACCGCTGTGGGCAGCAAGGCCCGGATCTACTGGGACAAGGCTTCGCATGCCGTACACATCGATCCGCT
>DAOORM010000316.1:0-3204 GCA_035389265.1 Flavobacteriales bacterium
CACCTCACCTAGGATCAAAGGAACGTACTCCACCACCGTGTCCGTGTGGTCAAGACCGAACGCGGTCTGGTCGCTGAGCGCGAAGCGTTTGATGAAGAAGTAGGTATCCAACAGGACGTCGTCGGCCACGCTCAGTTCGTTCTCCACGGAGAGGAACCGCTCCATGAGCACGTAGCGTATATCAGCGTCGAAGTCATGCTTGCGCAATGATTCGTACTTGCTGCTCAGGTCGAACTCCGAGCAGGCCACAAGGTCTTGTACTACTTGCTTGAAGAGCTTGTTGATCCGTGGCTGCACACGGAAACCGAGTTGGAAGTCCACACGGATCACCTTGTCATTCACCAGTTCGGTCACCCGGTACTCCATCGTGTAAGGTTCGTCCGTCCAATCCACATGGATGAACCAATACACATCCGCGCGTTTAGGTCGCCTGCGGAGGATACTGTCCACGATCTTCCGCTCCACTTGGGTGCGGTCGTTGGCCTTGGTGAGGTACACCAAGTGGGTAGCGAACTTGGGCACCTCCTTGTCCTTGCTCAGGTCAACGATGGCGGGCGCATGATCGGTGAGGTTCCGGAAGTCGAGGAAGCGGTTCGTGATCTTGCGTGCCTTGAACCACATCAACATCAGGTTGACCAAACCGAGAACCACGAGAACGAAACTGATGCGGTGCAACACCTTCACGCTATTGGCCGCGAAATAGGCGAGTTCAACGGTGAAGAAAAGGAGCAAGACACTGGCCACCGCGATCCACGACCAGTGCCGCACGTAGCGCAGCCAGATGCCCATAAGCACGGTGGTCATCAGCATGGCCAGGGTGATGAAGAAGCCATACACATGTTCCATCTCCCCGCTTTCACGGAACATCAGCATGATCCCGATACAGCCTACCCAAAGGAGCCAGTTCACGCTCGGGATGTAGATCTGACCACGCACATCGCTGGGGAACTTCACCCGGACGCGTGGCCAGAAATTCATGCTCACCGCTTCGCTGATGAGGGTGAAGCTACCGGTGATCAGGGCCTGGCTGGCGATGATGGCTGCTAAGGTCGCTACGCATACTCCGGGAACCAGGAACCAATCGGGCATCAGTGCATAGAACGGATTGCGGCCATCGAGCGCACCTCCCGAGGAATGCAAGGCCCATGCCCCTTGGCCCATGTAATTGATGATCAAGGCGGCTTTCACGAAGATCCAACTCCCTTGGATGTTCCGTCGGCCACAATGGCCCAGATCGCTGTAAAGCGCCTCAGCCCCGGTCGTGCACAAGAAGACAGCACCCAGTAGCCAGAATCCGTCAGGATACTCTGTAAGGAGCGCAATGGCATAGTGGGGGCTAAGTGCTCGTAGCACATCCGGGAATTGGATCACGTAGGTGAGGCCGAGCACTACCAACATACTGAACCATACACCCATCACCGGTCCGAACGTGCTGCCTACCACTTTGGTTCCGAAGCGCTGGAAGAAGAAGATCAGGGAGAGTATCGCGATCACCACCGTCACGGTGACTTTGCTCCCCGGCGTGAACACCTCTTCCAGCCCCCGCACGTTGACAAGACCCTCAATGGCCGAAGCCACGGAGATCGGTGGTGTGATGATACCATCGGCCAACAAGGTGGCGGCCCCGATACTGGCCGGGATGAAGGCCCACCAAGCGAACCGACGCACGAGCGCGTACAGGGAGAAGATCCCTCCTTCACCACGGTTGTCGGCGCGGAGGGTGAGCAGGATGTACTTGAACGTGGTTTGGATCGTCAACGTCCAGACCACACAACTGATCCCGCCCAAGACGAGGAGCTCGGAGATCGGACGCTCCCCGATAATGGCCTTCATCACGTACAACGGAGAAGTACCGATGTCACCGTAAATGATGCCAAGGGCCACGAGCAGCCCTGCGGCTGTTGCGCGCTGGTTGCGCGGATCGATGCTCATACGTGTGGGAATGAGGGGTGCTCCTGCACCAACACGCTCAGGGCGTGGAGAACGACGTTCCGATCAGGAGTGAAGGGGCACAAAGTACCGGGGAACGGAGCAAATGTAGGGGATAGGCGAAACGAGGCAAGCCAAGGCATGCCATCCGATCCTCAAACGTCGTCCCGGCCCAGGTCCTCGAAACTCACATCGGCAGGTCCGCTGCGCTCCTCAGCGGGTGGTTGAGGAGAGGTCTCTTCCCGCACATATTCTCCCGACTTGCGCAACCGATCGATCTCGTCAAACGCCTCGTGTAGCCCATCCATGAACTTGTCGAAGTCCTCCTTGTACAAGAAGATCTTGTGCTTGTCATAATGGGCGGTGCCGTCCTCGTGGGTGTGCTTCTTGCTCTCCGTGATGGTGAGGTAGAGGTCACGGCCACGTGTGCTCTTCACATCGAAGAAATAGGTCCGCTTTCCGGCGCGAACGGCTTTGGAGAAAACATCCTCGCGATCGTCCTGCATGGGGAATTATGCGGCCCGATTACCCTTAGGCCCAACCAAATATAAACGGGATCCGGAAACTAACAAACCCGCAGCACCGGACCTCTAGGTATGGATGAACGCACGGTTCGGCCTCGACAATCGCTTCGTAACAAGGGCCCAGCCGACTTGCGGACCGCTCAGGGCTCGATGCGGGCCTCTTCCAGCAGCTGTTCTTCGTGCATCCGGGCGTAGATCCCTTTCCTATCGACCAAGGTGTCATGGCGGCCTTCCTCAACCACACGACCATTCTCCAACACCAAGATGTGGTCAGCGTCGCGCACGGCACTGATCCGGTGGCTGATGATCACCGTTGTCCTTCCTTGCATCACCGCCTTCAATTCGCGCAGGATGGCCTCCTCTGTGGCGGTATCCACTGCGCTCAATGCATCATCGAACAAGAGTATCCGCGGTTCGGTGAGGATGGCCCGAGCGATGCTCACCCGTTGCTTCTGCCCACCACTCAACGTTACACCGCGTTCGCCTACCAGCGTGTCGTATCCCTGCGGGAAACGTGTGATATCAGCATGGACCTGTGCTTTCCGAGCTGCTTCCTGCACGCGGCGATCCAGATCTGCGGCCTCATCCACCCCGAAGGCGATGTTGTTCCGGATGGTGTCGCTGAAAAGCAAGACCTCCTGGGGAACGAAGCCCAGGCCGGCGCGAAGCTTCGCCAGATCCACCTGGTGAATAGGGACACCATCGATGAGCACCTCGCCATCCGTGGCATCGTACACCCTTCCGATCAATT
>DAOORM010000317.1:0-3191 GCA_035389265.1 Flavobacteriales bacterium
TGCCATGCAGGTCCGCGCGATCATCGAAGCAGCCTGCAATCTCAAGAAGAAGGGCATCAAAGTCGTTCCCGAGATCATGATCCCGCTCGTCGGCACCAAGAAGGAGCTCGAGATCCTGAAGAACCTCTCCGTAGCGACCATCAATAAGGTTTTCGCGGAAAAGGGGACCAAGGTCGATTACATGATCGGGACCATGATCGAAGTTCCGCGCGCCGCGCTGACCGCGGACCGCGTGGCCGAGATCGCCGAATTCTTTTCGTTCGGCACGAACGATCTGACGCAGATGACCCTCGGTTTCTCCCGTGACGATTCGGGCTCTTTCATGGGCGCGTATCTTGATCAGGGGATCTTCGAGAAGGACGTGTTCCAGACGATCGATGAAGAAGGCGTGGGTTCTTTGATTCAACTCGCCGTGGAAAAAGGCCGTAAAACGAAGAAGGACCTGAAGGTCGGTATTTGCGGCGAACATGGCGGTGACCCGAGCTCGATCGCTTTCTCCACCAGTTCGTAGCCCTCGAACTCCACCTGGCGGCGGCCCACGTCCATGCTCGCGAGGATCTGGTAGTTGGCGCTGGTGCTCGTATGCGTCATGTAAGCCTCGTGGAAACTCGCTTCGGTCTTGCGCTCGAAGTCCTCGTCCCAGATGTGGATCATGCTGCCTTGCCGGAAAGAGGTGAGCGTCTTGTGCGTGCTCTGTGTCGCATACACGCGGATCCGCACTTTCGCTGGGTCGGGTAGTCGTGGTGCTTCATCTTTCTTCAGGCCAGCGATATGTTTCGCGTATTCCATGGCATACTCGGGCGACCGGTATTTACGCGCGAGTTTCTGCGCCACGTGCATCGCCGTGCGTTGCCGGAGCACGTAGCTGAAACGACCGAAGGCCCACCACGCTTCATCCCAGAGGAACACGATGTCCGGCTTGATCGCGAGCACCTCCTCCATCACGCGCTCCACGTTGTACACCACGCCATCGAAGGTGCAGTTGGTGAGTAGCAACATCTTCACCTTCTCCAAGCGCCCACCACGCTTCAGGAGGTGCAGTTGTTCCTTGATGTGGCTCAGCGGCACAGCACCGTACATGCTGTATTTGGGCAGGGGATAGCTGTGGAGGTACACGGGATACGCACCGCTCAGCACCATGCCGTAATGGTGGCTCTTATGGCAGTCGCGGTCGATCAGCACGATGTCGCCGGGCTCCACCAAGGCTTGCACCACGATCTTGTTGGTGGTGCTGGTGCCGTTGGTGGCGAAGAAGGTGTGTTTGCTGCCGAACGCCCGCGAGGCGAGTTGTTGCGCGGTCTTCAGCGGACCGGTGGGTTGCAGCAGTGAGTCGAGGCCGCCTGTGGTGGCGCTGGTTTCCGCGAGGAAGAGGTTGCGGCCGTAGAAGTCGCCGAAGTCCTGGATCCACCGGCTCTTGAACACGCTGTTGCCCCGGCTGATCGGCATGGCATGGAACACGCCCATCGGCCGCTTGCTGTATTCCTTCAACGCGGTGAAGAAGGGCGTCTGGTACTTGTCCTGGATGCCGCGCAGGATGGTGAGGTGCAGTTCCGAAAGATCTTCCGTGCGGTAGAAGATGCGGCGGAAGGTGGTCAGGGTGACCTCGTCGAGTTGGTCCACCGGCGTGTCCGTGGCGTAGTACCGATCCACTTCCGGACGGAACCACTTGCACATACGTCCGAGGTAGGTGCCCATGTTCGCGCGACCGATGCGCTCCGGCTTCAACGCATCGATAGCGCGGGTGAATTCCTTCAGGGTGCCCTTGTGGTTGCTGCCCGCGAAGGCCACGCCGAAGCGCACGACCACGGCCTGGATGTTGTGGTTGAAGAGAAGCGCGATCAGCGCGTCCTGCACGGTGCGCACCACCACGGTGTCGTAGATGAAGGCGTCGCTGCGGTCGCGGCACTTCTGCAGTTTGTTCTTCAGCGCGCTCTCCTCGACATCGTCCAGATCATCCACGAAAAGCACTTCGAAGTAGTTGGCGCGTGGGCTGTCCTCGTCGTCGGCCAACAATTCGTTGCGGCCGGCCAGCGGGTCGGCCAACACCGCAGGGTCGCTGCGGAAGGCGCCACTGCTGAGCATGCGCACCACATGGTTCACGGCCAGGTGCAGCCCGTGGTATTCCTTCGAGCGCAACATCTCCTGCAAGCGCCGTACGGTCTCTCTTCCAGGGAAGGCCCAGTACAGTTCGATGTGCATCAGGTCATCGAGCAAGGTGCGCACCTCTTCCGGGGTGGCGCGTCCTTCGTCGAGGTCCATGGCCGCCAGCTTCAGCTGGTCCCAGGTATGGGAGCGCAGCCGTGCGGCGTTGTAATGCTGGCGGAGGTCGGTACTGGTAGCGGGCATGGTGTGGTAAGCCGAAGGGAAAGATAGGGGGCGGATGGATCGGTTGGTGGGGATGCTTAAAGTGGGCTAGGATTTGATGCCTTCCTTAGATTCGTAGAGACCAATGCAACGCGTGAACGGTACGATCTGGGAGAGGTGCTTACATAGCCATATCTGGGTGGGCGTGACAGTGGCTGTGCTTTTCGTGGTGAGCGGTACCGGGGTCGGAGGGGCCAGCTTGATCGTGCTCATGGCCGGCCTTCTCTTCTCCGCGATTGACGCCTACACCTATTCGAAATTCAGGCTCGCCATCGTGTACGCCGGTGATCATCTACTGGTCAATGGCGAACAAGTCTTTGTGTCGGATATCCTTTGGATACGGGAGATCCACCTTCGAGCATTGAAGAACTCTTGGACCTTCGTCGAGTTCGTATTCCTGCGGGATGGATCCGAGGTCCGTGCCTTGTGCAGGGGCAAACGGGATCGACTCTTCAAGAATGAGAATCGCAGTATCAGTATGATCGTGCAGAAGCTGCCCGAACTGAAGGAACGGTTAGCAGAGCAAGAACGAACCCATCATTTCGGCGGAGTGAACGAGCTTGCTAGGCCTCTGATGAGCCAGGAGGCGACCGAATTCCAGGTCGATCCAATGGCACGCTACCGCGACCCGTATTTCAGCAGGAGGCGCTAAGCGGGATCAGTTAGAATGTCCTGCACAGCGAGGAGGGTTCGGAGCCCGAGCCTCAGCGCTTCTTCTTCCCAGCGGCTTTCTTCCCCGCGGTCGATCGAATAGCAGCCTTCTTCGCTGCCACCTTCTTCGGTTGCTCCGCCTTTTCGGTGCCCGCGGTGCGTGCCTGACCTTCGTG
>DAOORM010000318.1:0-3182 GCA_035389265.1 Flavobacteriales bacterium
CATTCCGGAGGCACATAAGCGGTTCACTGTTTCTCCGGGAACGGTCACCGGCAAGCCCGCCAATAGCACGGCCATGCGGGCCACGTTCCGATTGTCCTCGCCGGCCTGGTTGGCACAGCCCAGGATCACATCGTCGATGGCTGCCTGGTCCAACCCCGGATGGCGGTCCACCAAGACCTTGATCACATGTGCAGCCAGGTCATCGGCCCGAACGGGGGCAAGGCTGCCGGTGAAGTTGCCGATGGGCGTGCGTATGGCGTCGACGATGTAAGCTGCGTTCATCTCACGAGTTCGATTGTTCTTCCGGGAACCATGCCTTCCCTGTGCGGTAGACGGTCCCTTTGAAGAGCGCGACGGTCTCCGCGCGTTGGTTGATAACGGTGATGTGGTAGATGCCGATGCTGCGGGTGAGGCTCATCTCTTCGCTGGTCGCCGTGAGCACATCCCCCTCCTTCACGGCTTTGGTATGGCTGATGCTCGTCTCCACACTCACGCATTGGATGCCGTGGCTATTGGCCGCGAAGGCCAGACAGCTATCCGCCAGGGAGTAGGTGATGCCACCATGGGCGATCGCGAATCCGTTCAGCATTTCAGGACGAACGGTCATCCGTAACGCGCACCGACCGGTGTCGATGGCCACCCGCTCGATGCCCAGCCAGATGCTGAACGGGTCGTTGTCGTACATGCGGGCTACGACGCGTTGGGCAAGGGTGGTGGCAGGCATCAGGGGCCGAAGGTATCGCCTCTGTAAGTGATGAGTGACAGCGTGCTAGGCGATGACGGTGGCCGTTCATCGGGACTCGTCCGGTTCGACAGTTGATCAGAACAGTTCCTTCGGTAATGCGCCTTCGTGCTCCAACAGCCACTTCTTGCGCCACAAACCGCCGACATATCCCGTAAGTAGGCCATCCACAGCGATCACCCGGTGGCAGGGTACGATGATGGGGATCGGGTTGGACCCGCATGCATTGCCCACGGTCCGACCAATGGCCTTGCCGCCGATGCGATCACCGATCCCTTGATAGGTCATGGTCCTTCCGAACGGAATGGTGTCCAAGGCATCCCACACCAACTTCTGGAACCGCGTACCCTTCCGTTGCACGGGAAGTTCGAACTGCTTGCGGGTACCAGCGAAATAGGCATCCAATTGCCACTGTGCTTCCATCAACACCTTTGGAACTTTCGCTTGACGCACCGGTATGGGATCGAACGAAAGTCGCGTGATGAGCGCACCATCGCTCTCGATCCACAGCTTGCCGATGGGGGAGTTGAGCACCGCCACATGCAGTGGGGCGAACAGTTCAGGTTCGGGCTTCTTCGTGGCCATGGGAACAGGCGGTAACTTCGGGCAAATTACAACGCATGGCCTGGTTCACGCCCGACTTCAACAAGTTCTTCATCGACCTGGCGCCCAACAACAACAAGGAGTGGTTCGATGCCAACCGGAAGCGTTATGAGCAGAGCGTGAAAGAACCGTTCGAAGCGTTCGTGGCCGAGGTGATCAAGCAGGTGGCCAAGGTGGACCCCAAGGTGAACATCACCCCGCGGGAGGCCATCTTTCGCATCAACCGCGATGTACGCTTCAGCAAGGACAAGGCCCCCTACAAGTCGCGGATGTCTGCGGTGGTGGCCGCAGGAGGCCGCAAGGACCACAGCACCGGTGGCATCTACTTCGAACTGGGGCCCGAGAACGTGGCCTTCTACGGCGGGCAGTACATGCCCGAGAAGGAACAGCTACAGGGGATCCGTGAGCACATCGCTGCCAACCTCGCTCGGTTCAAGAAACTACGCACCGCCAAGGCCTTCGTGGACCGTTTCGAGGGCATCCAAGGTGAACGGAACAAGATCGTTCCGAAGGAGTTCAAAGAAGCCGCCTTGAAGGAGCCATTGATCGCGAACAAGCAGTTCTACTTCATGGCGGAACTCCCCCCGAGCACCGTCTCAGACCCCAAGCTGGTGCAGATCCTGCTGGACCATTACAAGGCCATGAAGCCGATGAACGACTTCCTCGCCGAAGGCCAACGAAGGGGCTGAACGCAGAAAGGCGCCCACCGAGGTGGACGCCCTTCCCTTTCACCAAAGTATCCGCTTACTGAGCGTTGCCGGTCAGCGTGATCTCCAGTTCGATGTTGTCGTTCAGGATCATGTCCTTTGCGCCAGTGCTCCAAGCCACACCGTACTTCTGACGGTCGAAGGTGAGCTTGCCGGTGGCCTTGGCCATTCCGTTCTCCTCGGTCACGACGATATCGGTCACCTTCTCCTCGTTGGTCTTGCCGCGAACGGTCAGGTTGCCGTAGGCCGTGTTACCCTCCACGCGGGTGATGTCGAAGGAAGCGGTGGGGTACGTTGCCACGTCGAAGAAGTCGGGCGACTGGAGGTGACCCACCAGCATGGACTTGGTGCCTTGCTTGCTGCCATCGGGAGCGTAGATCGTATCCAAAGGTGCGATCGTGTTCAGGTCGGCCACGAATCCACCAGCCGTGATCTGACCACCTTTCAGGGACATCTTGCCTTCCTTCAGGCCGATGGTACCGAAGTGGCTCTTCACACCGAGCATGGTGCCGGTCCATTTCACGCTGCTGTTGGCGGCGTCAACGGCGTAGGACATTTCCATGGCGGCGAGAGCGGCCAGGCTGTCTGCGGTTGCTTTTTCCTTGTTCGCAGCGATCTCAGCTTCGCTGGGACCACAGGCCACGAGGAACAATGCTGCAAGGGCAGCGACGGATAGAGAAAGGGCTTTCATTGTGCGGTTGAGGGTTGTTTCGGGCGGCAAATGTAGGCAAATAATTTTCCATGGAAACAAATTCGAGCTTGAACTTGTCAACACGCCTATCAACGATCGCCTTCAATACACCTTCAGCCGTTCGCCCGGTGTCGCAGTAAGAGCGAGGGCCGGTACCGGTCCTCGCCATATCGGGCCTGCAGGCCTTCTAGCACATCAAACCAATGGGCAGCACCCTTTTCTTCGGACCAGGCCAGCAGGCCTTTCGGATAGTTCACGCCCTTGGTCATTGCCAGGTCGATGTCGTTGGCACTGGCCACCTGCCAGAAGAGTGCATCGTAGGCTTCGTTTATAAGCATGGCCAGGATGCGTTCCACGATCTGCGCTGAAACCTCCGCCGGGTCTCCCGACGAAGGAGGGGACCCTGCGAGAGACCTTACTGAGGTCTGTGGTAGGATCG
>DAOORM010000319.1:0-3173 GCA_035389265.1 Flavobacteriales bacterium
CCGTATACGTTTTGCCGGTCCCCGCAGGACCGATGGCGAAGACCATGTCGTTGCTCTCCACCGCTTCCACCAAGCGTTCCTGGTTGCGCGTGCGTGCCTTCACACGCAGGCCGGCGTTGCCATAGACCAGCACGTCGGACTCGTCGGGATTTTCCCGCTCACCCGGGCTGGTCGTGGTGCCCATGATATCGTCGAGCACTTTGCGCGGGAGCTCGTTGTAACGGGTGGCGTGCTCCATCAACTGCCTAAATCGCTCCTCGAACTGGGTGATGTCCTGGTCGGTGCCGCTCACCTTGAGGGTATCGCCGCGGGCGATGATGCTCAGTTTGGGGAAATGCGTGCGGATGTGACGCAGGTTGGCATCGTTGGCGCCCAGGACCTCCACAGGGTCCACACCAGTTATGGTGATCAGCTTCTCGATCAAAGTAACTTTCGGTTGTTGATTTCTTGTGCCGGTGCCCGCTTGAGGGTCGGGATAGTTTTGAGCGCCGAAGGTAGCCCTTGCCCGCGCTCCCTCCGTTCCCGATGGCCATCATCACCCTGACCACCGATATGGGACTGAAGGACCACTACGTGGCCGCGGTGAAGGGTGCCATTTGGACCCAATACCCCGAGGCGCGGATCGTGGACGTGAGCCATTTGATCAAGCCCTTCGATAGTGGGCAGGCGGCCTTCGTTCTGCGCCAAGCCTATCCGGAATTCCCCCGCGGAACGATCCACATCATCGGTGTGAACCCCGAAGCCGATGGGCAGACCCCGCACTTGGTGGTCCGACATGACGGTCACTTCTTCATCGGTGCCGACAACGGCATCTTCAGCCTGCTTTTCGAAGGCATGCCGCATGAGGCCTTCGAGATCACGATGAAACTGGATGATGACCATGTGGCCTTCCCTACCCGCAGCGTCTTCGTGAAAGTGGCCTGTCACCTAGCGCGTGGAGGCACCATGGACGTGATCGGTCGCAAGGTGGCCCGGGTGAAGGAGCTGATCGGTTTCCAACCCGCCGTGGATCCGGCCAGCATCCGGGGCAAGGTGGTTTACGTGGACAGCTACGGCAACCTGGTGACCAACGTGCGCAAACACCTGTTCGACGAGATCGGCAAAGGGCGCACCTTCCGCATCGGGTTCGGACATCGCGACGACGACATCACCAAATTGCATGGGACCTATGGTGATGTCCCGAACGGGGAACGTCTCGCCTTCTTCAATGCCACCGGACTGCTGGAGATCGCCGTGAACAAGGGTGTGGAGGGCTCCGGTGGTGGGGCGGCGCGGCTCTTCGGTGTGTATCAAGATGACACCGTGCGCATCGATTTCGGCGATTGGAGGTGACCCTCGTTCAAGTTGACCTGATCCCCCGAAACTGCTATCCGAAGTTGAAGCCATGATCGTGCGCATCGTGAAAATGACCTTCCGGCCCGAAGAGACGGCGCGGTTCCAAGAACTCTTCGAAGGCTGGAAACCGAAGATCCGAAGCTTCCCCGGCTGCCAGCACCTGGAGTTGTTGCACGACGTGAACGACCCACGCATCTTCTTCACCTACAGCCACTGGAATGGGGCAGAGGACGTGGAGAAGTACCGTGTATCCGAGGTGTTCGCCAGCGTTTGGCCCGTGGTGAAGGCCCTCTTCGCCGCACCGGCCGAGGCCTGGAGCGTGGAACGGGAGCACCACCTACCCTGACCGCTTGAGGTCTTGTTCTGCGTCGACTTTCACCATTCCATCGGGTGGATCGCCGGTGTTGAGCGGATCCACCGCACACTGGTCCGGTCTTTGTCCGATCTTAGGCCCATGTACCGTTCCCTCCTCGCAAGCGCTGCCATCCTTCCCCTGGTCGCGCTGGCACAGCCCTCGGCCGATGATCACCTGAAGAACGCCCAAGCGGCGTACAAGGCGAACGAGCTGACCATCGCACAAGCTTATGCCGATAGTGCCATCGCCTTGGAGCCCGGCATCCCCGGAGGCTACAAGTTGCGCGGCGACATCAAACAGCGGCAGCTGGACATGCACGGTGCGTTGATGGATTATGTGAAGGCGGAGAAGGTGGAGCCTGACAATCCACGACTCTATGTGAGCCGCTCGGCGGTTCACATCACCGAAGAACGGGTGAAGGAGGCCATGCGCGACATCGACAAGGCCTTGGACCTGGACGATACCGACCCGGATGCCTGGTACAACCGCGCCTGCGCCAACTACATCGGCCGCAACAACGAAGGGGCCCTGCGCGATCTGGAGAAGTCGCTGGAACTGCGCCCGGACAATGCCGATGCGCTCTTCCTGCGCGGTGTGGTGAAGGGTGAACTCTTCAAGGAAAGCGAGGGGATCCTGGATATCGAAGCCGCGTTGAACCTTAAGCCCGCCATGGCTGACGGCCTCATGAGCCTGGCGGTGCTACAGTACGAGACGAAACAATATGAGACGGCCATCGCCACCTTCACCCGGGTGATCGAAGCCAAGGACGAAGCCTTGAAGGATGCGCTCTACTATCGGGCTGACTGCTATTACGCCCTGAAGAACAAGGAGAAGGCCTGCGAAAGCTGGCGCGAGGCGGCCGGTCTGGGCGAGGCCGACTCCAAGTTCATCGTGAAGAACTACTGCAACACGGACGAGGAGAAGATCCCGAAGAAACCGGTGCGCGGACGCCGGAAGACGGTGATCGAATTCTGAGTGAAGTCCGAAGTTCTCTGTTCCGAGTCGCCAACGGCCTCGGGGTATCCAATTGATGATTCCGTGGCTCGGCGTTCAGAAAGCTGCTGGTAGTGGATCCATTGCCCCGCAACTGACAACCAGGAACTGACAACTCCGCCCTGCCAACCGAGCAACGGCGTATCCCCTGCCCTTCGCGACCGCTATCTTGGCGCCCGTTTCCGCGATGCGTGTACTGGTTCTCAAGGAGGTAAGGGGATTCCTGGGGTCGTTGATCGGCCAGGTGGTGGTGGTGGTATTCCTGCTGCTCACCGGCCTGTTCCTGTGGGTATTCCCGAACAACATCCTCGACACGGGCTATGCCGACTTAGCCCCGCTGTTCTTCATCGCCCCGTGGGTCTTCCTGTTCCTGGTGCCGGCGGTCACCATGCGCAGCTTTAGCGAGGAACGGCGCACGGGTACGATCGAATTGTTGTTGACGAAACCGCTCACCGAGATGCAGCTCGTGCTGGCCAAGTACATCGCGGCG
>DAOORM010000320.1:0-3170 GCA_035389265.1 Flavobacteriales bacterium
GACATGCCGCCCGACAGCTGGTGCGGGTAGACCGTCTCGAAACCCTGCAGGCCGACGAGTTCGATGTGCTCGCGCACCGAGTCGGCCTTGTCGCGCTCGCCGAGCTTGGCGTTCAGCAGCCCGAGCGCGATGTTCTGCTGCACGGTCAGCCAAGGGAACAGGCGGTGTTCCTGGAACACGATGCCGCGGTCCAGGCTGGTGCCGGCGATGCGCTGGCCGTCGAGCAGCAGCTCGCCCTGGTAGCCCTCCTCCAGCCCGACGACCAGGCGCAGCAACGTCGACTTGCCGCAGCCGCTGCTGCCCACGATGCTGACGAATTCACCAGGCTCCACGCTGAGCGTGATGTCGTGGAGCACCGGCAGAGGCTGGCCTTGAACCTGGTACTGTTTGCTGAGGTGGCCGATGTGCAAGGTGCCGGCGTGTGGCATGAAGGGTCTCCAGGGGATGAGGGGTTCGGAACTGCGGAATCAGAACTGCGCCACCGACCGGCCACGCCAGGCCAGCGTGCGCGACTCGATGCGGCCGGCCACCACGTTCAAGGCATAGCCCACGGGACCCACACGCATCGCACTTCCGTTCCCCCAACTGTTGTAGGGTTCTGGCACCGCGGCGAAGAGCCAGCTCTGGAAGCGGACGCCATACCCCCCCATCGGGTCGGGATACCGACGACCGAACTCCCGATAGACTTCGCCATAGTCGCGACCGCTAAGTAGGGCCTCACAGGTGGCTAGGGTGAGGATGCTGTCATCCGTCGCCTCCGACCCGGCCGGGAACAGGTCCACCGCCGGATCGCGATTGCCGTTGAACTCGTGGATGGAGCCAGCGATGTCTCCGATGATGGAACCGATCATGTGTGCAGGGTCTGTTACGGTCGACGTAATGGCTGGGACATCTAGCTCTGCCAATCGGGCTGGGCGGCCCACGTGATACAGTTCAACACACCGCCCTCGAGGGCGATGTCCCGGCTGTAAAGATCACGTACGATGTGCTTCGGGAAGAGCTCCTCGAAGCGGCGAAGCGCCCCATCGTCTTCGGGAATTCCGAAGGAGGGCACGACCAAGCCGCCCTCGTGCCGCAGGAAGTTGATGTAGCAGCCCACCGCGCTACCCGACCGGCCCATTGATCGCGGTGCATAAGGCACCTCGATGATGTGCAACCCGGCCTGGTGCAAGGCCCTACGCACCTTCCGGCCCAAGTCGGGGTCCTCCTTTCGATTGTCGCTCACCAACACGGTGTCCGCATTGTACACGCGCACCATGCCATCGGCATGCCCCGTGAATTCATGCGGATCTTCCGGGATGAGGATGATGCGGTCCACACTGAATACACGCTCCAGTTCGGCCAGCAACTTCTTTCGGGTGTAATGCGGATTCTCGCGCATCACCTTGCGCGTGAGGATGGCACAGCCCGGCCCAAGGACCACGTTCCCACCATCGACGATCAGGTCGCTATGTACACGCGGCACCGTTCCTTCCACACCGATAGTCGACGCATCGACGATCGTGGAACGATACTTCGGTGAGCGCACCAGGTAATCAGGCCAATAGCGGAACTGCACCAAGGTGCCTTGTGCCGTGGCCACCGGCATGTAGTCCCGGCACCACAGGTTGTTCGTCACACCCCACAGGCAAGTGAATCGGACGTTGACGTGGGGCATCAGATCATAGAAGCGATCATAAAAGGGTTGGTGCGCACGGAGTGCTTCAGCAACGAACAAGACACGGGATGGCATGACCGTAAAGGACGAGGATGGCTGCGTCAAAACAGGACGACCCATCACGACTTAGAGGTCGCTTACAGGCTCCCGCAGTTTCTTCGACCTCCCGTCCGTATTCCAATCCGGATCGAGTCTTTCGATCAGCGAATACTCGATCCCTGCAGCGATGTTCAATGGAAACTCGCCAACGTGGATGGGTAGTGAGGAAGGCAATGCATAAACCGAAACCTCAATACCCGATTTAAGACTATCTCGGATGAATTCCTTCAGTCGTATGTTCGTGCTTTGAGTTGCATAGGGCTTCGCGTATTGCCCCATTCGTTCAGAGAGCCTTTTTGAGGTTATGCCTACATACTTGACGCTTTCTTCAATGACGAATGCATAGAGAACATCATCCCGATCAGGGAAGCCATGCATCAAGCTGAATTCTATTATCGGGTCATTTAGCTTCCAAATACCCGCGTGAACAAGGCCGATCGATCTTATACGAGCCAAAGAAGACTGATCCGACACAGAATGGACTGTTTGGTTCTCCATAAGTTGAATATCTCAAATGCACGGTGCCTCTATGGGTCAGTTGTGCATGCCCAAATTTACAAAAAGACTCCTCGTCCGATCCAAACCCGATCGATGGCTGCAGCAGAAAGGCAATGTGGTTGACCTTGTCCTTTACCCATCCATCCGCATTGCCCAACCATTCACTCATCCCCCCGCCTTGCGATGTTCCAACCGGATGGCCTGTGCCAGTGACTTTGGTTCCAGCACCTGTACCGCACTGCCCAAGCCCAGGAGTTCCTGGCGCAGCTCGTAATTGGGCATCACGTACAACTCCACTACGCATCCTTTTGCATCGTCCTGGACCACTTGCTGACTGGCATGCAAAGGCAAAGCTTTGATGTACTTCCCTTGCAGGGGCGTGAAGCGAAGCAGCACGCGCTCCGCCTTGCCGGGTGAAGCATCGACACCGAGCACCGAAGCGTAGTATTCCTCGACACCTTCCCGGTCGCTGGCAGGAAATCGCTTGTTCGTGACGCGCAGGGCTTCGATACGGTCCAGGCCCAACGATACCGGGACATCGTAGCCCACAGCGGGACCGAGCACATACCAACGCTCGCGGTACTCCTTCAAGACCACGGGGCGAATGCGCATCTCCTGGTCCACTTCGGACTGAAAGCGCCGGTAGCGCAGTACCACCTCGCGCCGCTCCTGGATGGCGCGCAGCAAGCCCCCCCAATGATGCAGTCCCTTCAGGCTGCCGTTCTGCTCCATCACCACATACGGCGCGGCATCGCGAATGGCACCACCACGCCCCCCGAGCAGCTCGCCCAGCACAGCGCGTTCCAGCAAGGGCATGATGCTGTCGCGTTCATCAGCGGAGGCCGGCAGGTGGTAAGTGTTGCTATTGCGGTCGTACACGATCTCCAAGCCCAACTCCACACGGATCTGTTCGATG
>DAOORM010000321.1:0-3161 GCA_035389265.1 Flavobacteriales bacterium
ACGAAGCGGCCCAGCAACAGCTGAAAGCTCGCCACGAGGACATCAACGATAGCATCGCTTATGCGGGCAAGATCCAACGCTCCTTGGTACCCTCGGCACTCATCTACGACGAACTCTTCGCCGACTCATTCGTGATCGACCGGCCCAAGGACGTGGTGAGCGGCGATTTCCATTGGGTGTACCGCATCGATGCGGATAGCTGCTTCGTGGCAGCCGCCGACTGTACCGGACACGGCCTGCCCGGCGCCATGATGGCCGCGATCGGCTGCTCCTTGCTCAACGAGATCGTACCCGCCAACGCCCACAAGGACCCTTCGGACATCCTCGCCCTGCTACACACGCGCATGGTGGCCACCTTGAACCAACAGGGCAAACAACGCGGAGCCGGCGATGGCATGGACGTAGCCTTGTGCCGCGTGGACCGCAAGGCCAATGAGATCATCTTCGCCGGGGCTTACCGACCCCTCTACTGGCTGCATCAGGGGCAATTAAGTGTGATCAATGGCGACCGGCGGCCTGTGGGTGGTGGGCACACGGGTGAAGAACGGAAGTTCACGGCCCACAAGCTCGCCTACACCAGCGGGGACCGCATCTACCTATTCAGCGACGGCTATGTGGACCAATTCGGTGGTCCGGAACGTAAACGCTTCATGAATTCGAGGCTTCAGGAGCTCATCCTGGCCAACGGTCACCTTGGTCTGAAGGAGCAGGCGGTAGTGATCGAACGGGCTTTCCTGGACTGGAAAGGCCCCGTGGAACAGATGGACGACGTGTGCATGCTGGGTCTGGCGGTATAGGGACACCTTGCGGATCGTGGCATCCCCCTATCTTTGGACGGATGACCCCGTAGGGCGTACCGTATTCGCATGGCAACGAAAGCAGAGCTGATCACCCGGCTCGAAGAGATCACGGCACAGGAAGATGTGGAGACCGCATCTGAGGCCGTGGAAGGTGTAAAGGAGGCGTACGAAGCCCTGGTGGCCGCGGCGCAACAACAGGCAGCCCCGGAGAACCACACGGAGGGCACCTCCCCGGAGGGTGTACCCACACCGCAGGCCGAAGGCACCCCCATCGCCATCGAATCCGCGCCATTGGTGGACGAGGAGGACAAGCGGTTCAAGCAACTGCTCGATGCCTTCAACCAACGGGTGAACGACATCCGCCGGAAGAAGCAGAAGGAGGAAGCCGACAACCTGGAGGCCAAGAAAGCCATCATGGACGAGTTGAAGGAGCTGATCTCCGCCGAGGAGAACATCGGCAGCGCCTTCCAGCGTTTCGCTGAGCTTCAGGAGAAGTGGAAGACCATCGGACCGGTGCCCCAGCAGCAGTACCGCGACCTGCAGAACGACTACTCGCACCTACGCGACGAGTTCTTCTACCACATCCGCATCTACAAGGAACTCCGTGACCACGACCTGCGCAAGAACACGGCCCTGAAGCAGGCCCTGATCAGCGATGTGGAGAGCCTGGCCCAGAAGGACAATGTGAAGGAGTTGGAGCACGGCGTGCGCGACTACCAGGAGAAATGGCACGCCATCGGCCCGGTGGTGCGCGAGGAATGGGAAGCCATCCGCGACCGTTTCTCCACCGCCACACGCACCATCTACGACAAGATCCACGAGCACTACCGTGCCCGCCGCACCGAGCATGAGGCGAACTTATCGGCGAAGCAGGCCTTGGTGGACAAGGTGAAGGCGCTGACCGACCAGCTCACTGAAACGGCCACCAAGGAGTGGAAGACCCTCACCGATCAGGTGCTCGAGTACCAGAACGCCTGGAAGAACATCGGCTTCGCCACGAAGAAGGAC
Source organism: Flavobacteriales bacterium (assembly GCA_035389265.1). GTDB lineage: Bacteria > Bacteroidota > Bacteroidia > Flavobacteriales_F > PHOS-HE28 > PHOS-HE28. The sequence goes on from DAOORM010000321.1 coordinate 1,809, forward strand.
AACGAGCGCATCTGGAAGGAATTCCGCTCCGCCTGCAATGTATTCTTCGATGCCAAGAAGGAGCACTTCGACAAGCTGAAGGACCAGTACAAGGAAGTGCGCGAGAAGAAGCAGGCCTTGCTGGAGGAAGCCCTGAAGTTGAAGGACAGCACCGAATGGCGGCAGACGGCGGACAAGCTGAAACAGTTGCAACAGCAGTGGAAAGAGGCCGGTAGCGCTGGTCCGCGCGATGAGAACCGGTTGTGGACCAAGTTCCGCGAGGCCTGTGATCTGTTCTTCCAGAACCGTAAGGCCACCTTCGAGAAGCTCGATGCGGAGCAAGCCGTACACGCGCAGGCGAAGGAGGTGCTCCTTGGCGAGATCGAGGCCTTCGTGCCCAGCGGCGAGCGTAACAAGGACGTGGAGACCTTGAAGAACTTCTCCACGCGCTGGATGAACTCCGGCCGTGTATCACCCAAGCTGTACGATGCCTTCAGCGAACGCTACCGCGCCGCGTTGGACAAGCACTATGGCCAGCTGAAGATGGAAGGCGATGAACGGCGCCGGATGCAATTCCAAGACCGCGTGGATGAGATGAAGAGCGGTCCTGACGGCAAATTCGCGATCGAAAAGGAGAGCCGCTTCGTGAAGCGCAAGATCGAGGAACTCGAAGCCGAAATGCGGGGCATGGAGCGGAACATGGGCATGTTCAACTTCAAGAGCGCCAGTGGTGAGGCCATGAAGAAGGACATGGAGAAGAAGATCGAGAAGCTGGCCCGTGACGTGGAACGCCTCAAAGGCCAACACCGCGAATTGTTGAAGGAGCTCCGGTGAGCGCCGAACAGCTCGTCATCGGCATCGACATCCCCGTGGCTTGGGGAGAGCAAGACGCGTTCGGTCACCTGAACAATGTGGTCTATTTCCGCTACTTCGAGAACGTGCGGATGCACTACCTCGAACGGATCGGAGCGCTGCGATCACATGCGGAGTCCGGTATCGGTGTGATACTCGCCACCACCACGTGCGACTTCCTCCGACCGGTGCAGTGGCCTGCTACCCTGCGCATCCGCACCGGCTGCGTCAAGGTGGGCAACACCAGTTTCACCATGGCCTATGAGATCACCGATGCCGACGGTGGCCTTGTAGCCACTGGAACAAGTGTCCAAGTGATGTACGACTACTCCAAAGGCTCGAAAGTGCCCATCCCTGATCCGATACGGGCGGCCATTGCGGCTTTGGAGGGGATGTAACTTGCGCACATGCGAAGCATCTGGCTCCTCTCCCCCACCCTGCTCCTGGCGTGTAGCGCATCACCCGAAGAAAGCACGCGGTCCACTGGCGAAGCTGGAAAGCCCGTCACCATCGAGGGTTTGT
>DAOORM010000322.1:0-3161 GCA_035389265.1 Flavobacteriales bacterium
AACTACGTGAACCGCCTCTTCATCGATCTGCTTGGCCGCGAACCGGTGGATGCCGAGATGGATGCCGAGGTAAGCGCGTTGGAATCGGCCAGCCTTTCCATGGAAGCCCGAACGACCTTGGTGAACAAGCTGATGACGAGCACGGCTTTCGTTCAGGGTGATTCATCCTACCAACACGCTTACGCGCAGCGGACCTATGAACAGTTCAAGGCCCGCTTCATTGAAGGGGTGAGCGACGACGTGATCGATGGCTTCATCGGCAACGCGGCCCAAGCCGCCTTGGAGGATTCCCTGAGCGGGGATGCGCAAGGTGCCAGTGAAAGCAACAGCGCACTGCAACGCTTGCTCCGGTTGAAGAGTGCTCGCATCCACTACCGCGAAGGGACCATCACCGGTCTGGAGATGGCCAAGCGCATGATGTTCAACGACGTGTATGACGAAGTCAACATGAACACGTTCAACTTCATCAACGCAAGCTTCAATAACCTGCTTTTCCGGTTCCCGACCAACGCGGAGTTCGATGCGGCCTACACGATGGTGGAGCAGAGCGCACCCGCGTTGCTCTTCGGCCAGAGCGCACAGAACAAGGGCGGTTACCTCGACATCCTGGTGAACAGCGCCGAAGGCCACGAAGGCTTGGTCCGCTTGTTCTTCCGGGCGTACCTCGGCCGCGAGCCGAGCACCTCCGAAGTCTTCCCGATCCTGAACGCCTTCCTGAACGACCACGATCTCCGCCGCATGCAACGCACCATCCTGGTGAGCGATGAGTATGCGGGTCTGCAGAACAGCTGAACAGAACACCAACGAAAGAAGAAACCATCAACTCCCCCAATACCATGGAAACCAAGTACCGCACCCTCCTCCAAGCCGCTGCCATGTTACTCGCACTCGCGTTGGTCGTGATGAACCACGGCGGCGATAAGGGCGAACGCTCCGTAGCGCAGAAGTCCGTACACGCTCGTCGTTGATCCGCGCCGCCATGGTACGCCACCTACATACCACGAAAGGCCTGGCCGGATTCATCCTGGCCAGCGCCCTCCTCTTCACCGGATGTAAGAAGGAGGTGTTCGTGTACGAGGTGGACCCGGTGGACCTGGGGCGGGGGGCAGGTGATAAGGACCGCGAGAAATCCAACCAGGAGTACGCGGCCATCCTCCACGCCAACCTCTTCCAGACCGCACTCTCGCCGGGCGATCTCTACGAGATCGATCAGTGCATCCAGAGCATCGGCGACAAGCAATTGGCGCGGGAAGTGATCATCAGCAACTTCATGAACAAACCCGGGGTGATCATCCCCACGCCGGAAGAGATGCATGCCGATGTGAGCGCTTTCATCACGGCTACGTATAACCGGTTCTTGGTCCGCAATCCCACGGAAGCGGAGAAGACCTGGTTCCGCAACATGATCGAGGCGGATCCGAACGTGACACCCGAGCTCATCTACTTCTCCTTCGCCCTCAGCGAGGAGTACCTGTTCTACTGAACCCCACAGCCCATGGACCGCAGGAAGTTCATCAAACGCACTGGCGCCGCTGCAGCGGGCCTCTTTGCGGCGCCGTACATCCTGCCCAGCGGACGCCTGTTCGCGGCTTCGGGCATGCAGCTCGCGGAGCATGTGGTCTTCGTGATGTTCGCTGGTGGTGTGCGCCAGCAGGAGAGCGTGTTGCAGCGTTACCTCGGCGATGCGCAAGCCGATGATGTGGAGGGCAACATCCTCTACAACATGTTGGATGGCACGCCGCCGCCCCAGAAGATCGTGTATGGCACTGGACTCGGTGGCATCAACCCCATCCAGCCCATCCTCGGAGAGACCTTGCAACAGCAGGGTACACTATTCCGTGAGATGCGCGCGGTGAACGCCGGGCACTACGGTGGACTGAACTCCCTGTTGCAAGGAGGCACGGCCGCCACGCAAGGCCTGCAGCAGAAGCCGCTCAACCCGACCATCTTCGAATACCTACGTCGACATGCCGGCATTCCGGCTACCAAGACCTGGTTCGTGGGCAATACCATCGGGAACAGTGTGCCGCTGTTGAACCACAGCATCCACCCGAATTACGGAGCTCGCTATGGGGCCAACTTCTTCGCGCCGAACATCACGTTCGGGCCCGCTGGTGATCAGTACCTCTCCGACGCCAAGGTGTACCACCCGGAGGATCAGCTTCAGCCGATCTACGAGATGAAGGCCTTCCTCGACAACAGCTTTGAGCGGCTCGGGTCGGTGCCCACCAGCATCGGGAACACCCCGGAGGAGAAGCAGGACATCAAAGCCTTCATGGCCGAGATGTTCACCAAGACGCAGAACGGGACCATCGCGCACCCACCCGTGCATGATGGCGGCGACCTCACCACCGTGGGTTATGCCTGCGAAGTGATGAAGTGGTTCAAGCCAGCGCTCACCGTGGTGAACATGAGTGGTGTGGACGGTTGCCACAGCAGTTTCACCGGATACCTCGCGGCCATGCACCGTGCCGACCATGCCGTGGGCCACCTCTGGGATTTCATCCAAACGCAGGTGCCCGAGATGGCGAATAACACCGTGATCATCGCGGTGCCCGAATGCGGCCGGAATGCGGAACCCAATGCGATCCTGGACCAGAACGATTGGTACAGTTTCGACCACAGTGATGCGAATGCGCTGCGCGTGTTCGGCATGATGGCCGGACCTAGTGTGCCTGCCAACCTCTCGGTGGGTGGCGAGGGCAACCCCGTGGGTATCGTCACGGACGTGGTGCCCACGATCGCCGAGATCCTCGGTGTGAAGAACGAGGTGATGGGAGCGGGCTTGCTACACCCGGGTACACTGTCACTCTACGATCGCATTTGACCATGCTACGCGCACTGCTCGGCATCGCCCTCATCGTGTTCGTCCTCGCGGCGTGCAAGAAGGAGACACCCAATCCGTACGACGAGCTGGAACGCGGTGATCCGAACCCGACGGTTGATGCACTCCCCGCGGGGAACTTCGCTTGGATACACCAGCGGATCCTGCGTCCGAACTGCGCCTTGAGCGGTTGCCACGACGGCACCTTCGAGCCGGAGTTCAGGACCATCGGTGGTTCGTACAACTCGTTGGTGCTCCATCCGGTGATCGCCAACGATCCACAACAATCCTATACCCACCGCGTGGTGCCTGGCGATGTGTCCGCCTCGCTGTTGCA
>DAOORM010000323.1:0-3153 GCA_035389265.1 Flavobacteriales bacterium
GGCGCTGTCCGAGACCAGTTCCGGCCGTAGTTTTCCATCCTTCAAAAACTTGGTGTAGAAGGGCACGAAGGCCTTCAACCCGGCCTGGTGCGTGAGGATATCGCGGAAGCCCATACGGGCGTGTGCGGCGCTGAGTTCGTCCAGTTCCGGGAGGTAGTGTCCCAGAGGCTTGTCAAGATCCAACTTGCCTTCGTCCACCAGGTGCATCAAGGCGATGGTGGTGCTTGCCACCTTGGTGATGGAGGCCAGGTCGTAGATGTCGTCTCGCTGCACTTTGCGCTGTTTCTCGTAGGTGGTGTAGCCGTACGCTTCGTTGAACACCACTTGTCCATCCACGGCCACGAACACTTCGCATCCCGGATAGGCCTGCGCGCTCATCCCCTGCTTCACCACGGCGTCGATGCCGCGCAGGTCCGCACTGCTGATGCCGATGGCTTCCGGCAGCGTATACGTCAGTCGTCCGTTCGGTTTGAACGTGCGTCCGTCGCCGCATTTGTAGAACGATGAGGCCGTGATGGGCAAGCGGCCATCCACACCAATGGCACCGAAGATGGCCTGGGCCATGAGGTCCTGCGTTTCTTCGGTCTCTTCGTAGCCCACCATCACCGAGGCCATCAGGTTGGCGCCGTATGCTTTGGACAGACGATACGGATTGGCGAAGAGCGCGAAGATGGAGGGCTTGCGACCGGCGATCTCGCGCACGATGTCCAGCGCGGTCTCGGGCACACCGAAGTCCTTGTTCACGCGCCAGGTGGTGTTGTGTACCGAGACGATCACGCGGTCGTAGCCCTCGAGTTTGCGCAGCAAGGCGTCGAGGCTGTCGCGCTTCAGGCTCTTGTCGCAGCGGAAGAGCTTCACCGGAGCATAGCGCTGCAAGCCGGTCTGGAACGGATTGCCGATGCTGTCCCCGATCACCACCGATGCGATCTTCAGCGTATCCAAACGGCCCACTGGAATGGCCTTGTGGTGGTCGTTCAGCGCGGTGATGGCGTGGGCGTATAGGTTGCGACGCAGCAATTTGCCGTGCGTGGTGTTGAGGTCGGCATGGAGGTCCTTGGTCTCCACGCGCTGCACCCCATTGAGGCCAGCCCATTCCTTGGCCCGCAGCACTTTCAAGCATTTGTGGTCGATCAGGGCACGATCCACCAGGCCGCTGTCCACCGCTTGCTTGATGCGTTCGATGGCTTTCATGGGATCCTGCGGGAAGAGCATGACATCGTTGCCGGCGAGCAGCGCACGCAGTTCGATCTCGCCGGGCTTGTCGGCCTTCGCCACGCCCTTCATGTTGAGCGCATCGGTGAAGACAAGGCCGCGGAAGCCGAGTTCTTTCTCCAGAAGTTGGTGTACGATCGGCTCGCTCAGCGTGCTCGGCTGGCCTTTGGTGCTGTCCAGCGCAGGCACTTCGAGGTGCGCCACCATCATGGCCGCGATCCCCTCTTCAACGATGCGTTGGAACGGATACAGTTCCAAGGAATCGAGTCGGGTGCGGCTGTGCGCGATCAGTGGCAAACCGTAGTGCGAATCGGTATCGGTATCACCGTGGCCGGGGAAGTGTTTCGCCGTGGCGATCACCCCACCCTGCTGCAGGCCGCGCATGTAGGCGATGCCTTTGCGGGCCACCAGCTCGCGGTCCTCGCCGAAGCTTCGGTCGTTGATCACCGGGTTCGCCGGGTTGTTGTTCACATCCAACACCGGGCTGAAGCTCACATGCACACCAAGGCGTTTCATCTCCCGCGCGATCTCCAGGCCCATGGCCTCGATCAGCGAGTCGTTCTTCAGCGCGCCGAGGGTCATCTGGCGCGGGAAGCGGATGGTGCTATCGAGGCGCATGGCCAGCCCCCACTCCAGGTCCATGCCGATGAGCAAGGGGGTACGCGCCGCAGCTTGGAAGCGGTTGGTGAGTTTCGCCTGGCGGGCCGGACCACCTTTGAAGAAGATGATGCCGCCGATGTTGCGTTGGCGCACAAGGTCTTCGATGCCCTGTTCGTGTTTGGCGTCCTTATCGCTGTAGGCGGCCACCATCATCAACTGGGCGATGCGGTCGTCGAGGCTGAGGGTGCTGAAGACGGAATCGGCCCAAGGCGTGGCCAGGTCGAGGAAGGGAGGCGGCGTGCCGGCATCCACCGAGCGGGTGCTCTGGGCGGAACCGAAGGAAAGCGCCGCTCCGAGGAGGACAAGGAGGAAGGGAAGTCTGCGCTTCATGGGATGCTGCGAAGCTATCGGCGTGCCAAGCCTGCATTCAGCAAGGAATGAGGCAGTTGTGAACAGGGGGATCGTAGCTACTTGGAGAAAGCCGCTGGTTCAGGGGCCAATTGGACCGGTGCCGCACTGAGATCGGTAAGGGCTGTACTTTACTAGGCCGGATACTTCCCAGCTAAGTGCGTCGTTCTCCATAGATGGGACGTGAATAAAGGCCTACATCATCCACCTTTGTAAGGACCATCCAATAGACCATGGAAGGCCTGAACACCATCTACGGCAATCCCACGTACCAAGGCACTGGCCTCCGCATCTATACAACTTGTTCCGCTCGCATGGGCTCATCGGTAGTTTCTGGGCACTCGGCCATCGCTATCGCGCTTGTACTTAACGCGCGGCACGAGCTAGCGATGTGGGACCCTTCTGCACAAACGGAAGAACAGAACAGCAGCGCACCTGAACTGTATGCGGTTGTGAAACGCTACGCTACCGCTGAAGCAATGAATGGTTGGAACAGCGCGGACGCTGATGTTGTCTATTTGGAGAGCCTAAGAGCCCAACGCGACCCTATCGGCAGTGCCTTGGCCTACGGTTGGTTGGAAGCCCGAGGTGAGGCCATCCCGGCGGAGATCATCCTACATCCCGAGGATACACCGAAAAGGAACAGGGCAAGCCGCCAAGTAGTTGAATGGCCTTCCATGGCACTGCTGGAGGTCTTCCCGAACCCCAGCAATGGACAGGCCTTCGTGACTTTTGAAACACCTACGGATGAAGTGAATAGTTTGTTGCGGGTCGTTGACCTCAGCGGCCGTGAACTGTATAGCGCCCCTACAGGGTCAGGTCCAGGCGTACGAACCATCGAAACTGACACGTGGTCCAATGGCGTCTACATGGTGGAACTTCGTGTGGATGGAGCTACTTTAACCACTAGCAAGCTGGTGGTTCAACGATGAT
>DAOORM010000324.1:0-3136 GCA_035389265.1 Flavobacteriales bacterium
CCCCGAGAGCATGTACCCGGTGCTGGAGCGGATCGAATTGAAGGAAGGTGCGCAGATCATGTTCGTGAAGAACGACATCGACAAGGCCTACTTCAACGGCAAACTGGCCAAGGTGGAAACGCTGACCCACGATGGCATCACCGTGCGGATGGACACCGGCGAGTCGTACAAGCTCAAACGCGAGACCTGGGAGAACAAGCGCTACGTGGTGAACGTGGGCACCAAGGAGCAGGAGGAACAACTGCTGGGCACCTTCGAGCAATACCCGATCAAACTCGCCTGGGCCATCACGGTGCACAAGAGCCAGGGCCTCACGTTCAGCAAGGCCATCATCGATGTGGGCAACGCCTTCGCACCGGGCCAGGTGTACGTGGCCTTGTCGCGACTGCGGTCCTTGGACGGCCTGATCCTCCGCACCCGGATCGACCCGTCGGTGGTGAGCAGCGATGCCGACGTGGTGGCCTTCACCGAGCGCGGCGTGCAGCAAGAACCACTATCCCAACAGCTCAAAGCGAAGCAGCGTGAATACCTGCAACTGCTGGTGGCCGGCACCTTCGACTTCAGCGACATCCAGCGCAAGATCGACTACACGCTGAAGGATCATCCGGAAGTGGCCCAGTTCGAGGACGAGAGCATGAAGACCGCGTTGCAGGTGCTGCGCGAGAAGCTGAGAGCCGAAGAGGAGAACACCCACAAGTTCCGGAACCAGCTGGTACGACTGATGTTCGAGGATAAACGGGAGGAGCTCCTCGAACGGATCGAAAAGGGTGGGGCCTATTACAACACGCTGTTGCAGGAGCGGATGAAGGCCCTTTTCATGCACCTGGCGCAGGTGGAGCTGTTGAGCAAGGCCAAGGAGTACGCCAACGAGCTGAAGGAGATCGACGGTATGGTGATGAAGAAGATCGCCACCATCGCCAAAGTGGGCTACCTCGCCACGTGCATACTCAATGGCACCGAGGTCCAACGGCAGAAGGACATCGATCAAGGGCTTGCCGCCAAACGGGCCGCCATGGTGGGCGAAGCCCGCGCCTGGGCCGAAGAGAACCGACCGAAGGGCAAGACCGGAAAACGCCGCAAACGCGCAGTGGTCGATGACCCTGCTGATGGCGTGGGCACCGTCGACCCTCCAGGTCGACCTCCAGGTGCCGAACAGAAGGAACGCCTCCCCCAAGGCAGCACCTACCAGATGACCTATGCTTTACAGAAGGAGGGCTTTGGGATCGACGAGATCGCGGCTACGCGTTCCATGGCGAAGAGCACCATTGAAGGCCATTTCGCACGAGGCATAGCCGAGGGTGAACTGGAGATCGAGAGCCTGATGCCGGCGGAGGAGCGTGACACCATCGCCGACTGGATGCGCGAGCATGCAGACAAGAACCTCAACGATGCCCGCGCCAACTTCGGCGACCGCTTCAGCTACGGACAGCTGCGCATGGTGCAGGCGTGGGTGAAGCGGGAGGCGTGAGCCGTGTTCGACCAGGATCTATATTTGGTCATGCGCTGCAACACTGTCCATGCATCCTGAACATGCGTAGTATCCTTGCCCTAGTTGCGTTGACCAGTTCGTTAGCTGTGGTGGGTCAACAGTCCATCATGTACGTCAAGAACGATAAGAACCCAGGGACGTCGTTCCTAATGGGGCTGATCGTTCCCGGTGCCGGTCAGCTGTATAATGATCACCTTGAATTGGGATTCGGGGTATTGACCGTCAGCGCTGGGTTGGTGGCTGGAGGTGGGGCTGTTTCCAACGCGAAAGGCTACAGGAACTCGGATTCGGTCGGCCGGAACATGCAGATCATTGGCGGTACCATCTGGTTCGCCGGTGCAGTGTACGCCGCATTCCAAAGCCGCGCGATCAACCGAAAGAACGGCGTTGAAAAGCAACCTACGAAAGACCCGACGAGCAGGCTTCGGGTTGAGCCTGCTCGGGATGGATTGGGTATTGCGTTGGCGTTCTGACCTTCTATACGTCGTCCATTAGGTTGCCTGGCGCCGTTGCAATTTCGAACTGGGTGCTTTAGGATGGATCCGGATCGAGGATCTCTTCTTCATTCTCAGTCCTCCGCCGCGCTGCCATCCCCGCACATTCGCACGATCTTCGGCGTGAACGAACCGATCACCTCGATCAGCTCGCGCTGGCTCGCCATCACCGTGGCGATGTCCTTGTAGGCCATGGGCGCTTCGTCGATACCACCGCCGATGAGCTCGATGCCGTGGTGCTCCAGATGCTTCTTCACCACGGAAGGACTGATGGTCTCCTTGGCTTTGGTGCGGCTCATTACGCGGCCGGCGCCGTGACTGGCCGAGGCGATGCTCTCCGCCACACCGGTTCCGCGCACGATGTACCCGGGTGCCGTCATGCTGCCCGGGATCACACCGAGCACGCCCTTGCCTGCGGGTGTGGCACCCTTGCGATGCACGACCACCTCACGGCCTTCATGCACTTCCTTCCAGGCGAAGTTGTGGTGGTTCTCCACCATGGCGGCAGGCTTTTCGCCCAGCGCTTTCGCGATACGCGCATGGATGTGATGATGACACGCTGAAGCGAAGTCGCCCGCCAGGTTCATGGCCAGCCAGTACTCCATGCCTTCGGCGCTGTCGAGCGATAGCCACGCGAGGTTCTGCGCCTCAGAAGGCAGCTTGCAGCGCTCCTTCGCCACGCGCGTGTAGTGCGCAGCGATGCCTGCACCCAAGCCACGCGAGCCGCTGTGCGAGAGCAGCGCGAGGTACTTACCCGGTGCGAGTCCGAACTCGTTCTTCGCATCCGTGATCTCGGCCACGCCGAATTCCACGAAGTGGTTGCCGCTACCGCTGGAGCCGATCTGTCGCCAGGCGCGATCCTTCAGCTGCTTCACCGCTGGAATGGAATCGAACTCGGCGCGCTCGAGCACCGCATCAGCCATGGGCTTCTCATGCACGGCACGGCCGAACCGCGTGTGCTCGATGAGCATGCGCTTGTGATCCTTGCGATGCGTGGTCAGCACTTCAGGCGCGATGTTGAACACGCTGAGGCACATGCGGCACCCGATGTCCACGCCCACACCGTAGGGGATCACCGCGTTCTCCACAGTGAGCACACCACCGATGGGCAGTCCGTAGCCCTGGTGCGCATCGGGCATGAGGGCGCCGGCCA
>DAOORM010000325.1:0-3131 GCA_035389265.1 Flavobacteriales bacterium
GCTGGAAGTTCCGCAGCATGCGCATGAACAAGGAGGCCGATAGCAAGCAGGCCACGAAGAACGATCCCCGGGTGACGAAGGTGGGTGCCTTCCTGCGCAAGAGCAACCTGGATGAGATGCCGCAGTTCTTCAACGTTTTCATGGGGCAGATGAGCGTGGTGGGTCCTCGCCCGCATCCCCTGCGCCTCAATGATCAGTACCGCGACATCATCGACAAGTACATGGTGCGCCACTTCGTGCGGCCGGGCATTACGGGCTGGGCGCAGGTGAACGGTTTCCGCGGGGAGACCCGCACTCCGGAGCTCATGGAGCGCCGCGTGGAATTGGATGTGTGGTACCTGGAGAACTGGTCCTTCCTGCTTGATCTCAATATCGTGGTGAAGACCGTGACGAACATGCTGGGTAAGGAGGAGAACGCCTACTGAGCCTGGTCGAACACCTTCGAGCCTCGCTTCGGCGGGGCTTTTTCTTGTCCACAGCTGTCTGTGGATCAGATAACATCCTATATTTGCGCTCCCTTTTCGGAAAAGGCAAAGCACGTCATGGCCAACCACAAGTCCGCTCTCAAGCGCGTCCGTCAGACCGAGACCCGCAACGAACGCAACCGTTACCAAAGCAAGACCACGCGTAACGCCGTGCGTAAGCTGCGCACCCTTTCGGACAAGAAAGAAGCCGAGAAGCTTCTTCCGGAGGTGAACTCCATGCTGGACAAGCTGGCCAAGAAGAACCTGATCCACAAGAACAAGGCGGCCAACCTGAAATCTTCGGTGAAGCGCCACGTGAACACGCTGAAATAAGCGGGCGCGCGCCACACCTTACCTTGGGCAGGTCCTCATCACGAGGGCCTGTTCCTGTTTCAAGGCCTGAATGAAGCCCGTGCAAAGCAGCAAGCTCAGCATTCCGGAGTGGTCCAAGGATGACCGCCCCCGGGAGCGTCTATTGGCCCGTGGAGCCAAAGCGTTGAGCGATGCGGAATTGGTAGCCATCCTCATCCGTAGTGGGACACCCACCGATAGTGCCTTGGACCTGGCGCGTATCATCCTGAACAAGGCGGAGAACGACCTGCACAAGCTCGCCGGCTTGGGTGTCAATGAGCTGATGCGGATCCATGGGGTGGGCGAGGCCAAGGCCATGAGCATCGTGGCAGCTCTGGAGCTGGGGCAACGACGACGGGACCTCACGGTGAGCCAGCGCCCCCTGATCTCAGATAGTCGGGCGGCCTTCGAACTGCTTCAACCAGTGCTTGGCGATCTGCCCTACGAGGAATTCTGGTTGTTGCTTTTGGATCGTGGTAACCGCCTGATGAACCGTTGCAAGGTGAGCCAGGGTGGCATGCACGGTACCGTGGCTGATCCCAAGCTCATCTTCCGCGAAGCCTTGGATCAGCGGGCAAGCTCCGTGATCCTGTGCCACAACCACCCGAGCGGTCAGCTGCGGCCAAGTGCGGAGGACATCCAATTGACCAGAAAGCTCGTCGAGGGCGGGCGTTTCTTGGACATCGCCGTGCAGGATCACCTCATCGTGACCAGTTCCGGGTACTACAGCTTCGCCGACAATGGCCAGCTGAACTGACCGATGGCGAAGCCATTACGGATCCTGACGGTGGTGGGTGCACGCCCGCAGTTCATCAAAGCCGCTGCACTGGGGCGTGCCCTTGGTGGCCCGTTCGCGGGGCGTATCAAAGAGATCGTACTTCATACTGGCCAGCATTTCGATGCGGGCATGAGCGATGTATTCTTCAAGGAACTGGGCATGCGTCCTGCCGATGTCCTGCTTTCATCCGGTCCCGCAGAGGCGTCGCACATGGGTCGCATGATGGCGGGGGTCGAACGCACCATCGGGGAGGATAGGCCCGACCTTGTGCTCGTGTATGGCGATACCAATAGTACGCTGGCCGGGGCCATGGCTGCCACCCGCATGGGCGTGCCCGTAGCACACGTGGAAGCCGGACTGCGCTCCTACGACAATACGATGCCGGAGGAGGAGAACCGTGTGATGGCCGATCATGCGAGCACCTGGCTTTTTTGTCCCACAGCAACGGCGGTGAAGAATCTGGATCGGGAGGGTATGAGCGATGATCCAGCGCGAGCGGCTACGCGCAAAAAGCCGCGCATCGTCCAGGTCGGCGATGTCATGTTCGACAACACCGTGCACTATGCCGCGATCGCCCGTGGACGAAGTATCCTGCATGACCTGGGACTTGAAGGGCGCGCTTTCGCGGTGGCCACGGTCCATCGGGCTTCCACGGCTGACGATCCGGATAAGTTGAGCGCTGTGTTCGCCGCGTTCAGTGCCATCCACGCGGCTACTGGCGTGGAAGTTATCGTGCCCGTGCATCCCCGCACCGCGCGAACTCTGGCCGGGTCGAAGGGGGGGCCTTGGAACGGTGTCCGCATCATTCCACCGTTGGGCTACCTGGATCTGCTCGCACTGGTCGATGCTGCGCAAGTGGTGCTTACAGATAGTGGTGGATTGCAGAAGGAGGCCTGTTTCCTGCGCAAACCGTGTGTCATTCTCCGCGACAACACCGAATGGCTGGAACTGCTTGGGATAGGAGGTTCGGTACTGGCGGGAACGGATACGGAGCGTATCGTTGAAGCTACCTCGGAAGTGCTACGGGCGGACCAAGTACCGATCCCTGATGCTTTCGGCGATGGTCATGCAGCGGAACACATCTGTGAGGTGCTATTGAAGACCGCATGATCCGCTCCGCGCTCGCTTACACCCGATTCATGGCTGCGGCACTCGCCGATCCGGCCGCGCGCGCTTTGGTGATGGCGCATAGGAAGCCCGCGCGCGAAGGAGAATTCGACCAACACGCCGCGCTGCGCGATGCGGTGGGGTATCTCTTACGTGCTCAGCAAGAAGGCACGGACAAGGGCATGGGCAGCTTTCACCTCGTCAACGGATGGGGTGCATCTTACCCGGAGACAACAGGCTACGTGATCCCGACATTGATCACAGCGGCTGACCTGCTGGGATGGGAGGATGCGCGCAAAGCCGCCGTACAAGCTGCGGAATGGTTGATCACGATCCAGCAAACCGATGGAGGTTGGCAGGGAGGCCGGATCGGTGAAGGCCGACCGAGCATCGTCTTCAACACCGCTCAGGTGGTGCGTGGGATGTTGGCG
>DAOORM010000326.1:0-3131 GCA_035389265.1 Flavobacteriales bacterium
TGAGTGCCGCTGGTCTCGATGTGCGTGCGGAAACCGGCTTCGCGTAGCGCGCGGGTGAGCGGGCCAAGGTCGTGCATCAAGGGCTCGCCCCCTGTGACCACCGCGATCCGGGCGGGGAACTTGGCGGCTTCGGCCACGATCTCAGCCACGGAAAGTTTCGGGTGGGCGTCGGCGTCCCAACTCTCCTTCACATCGCACCAAGTGCAGCCCACATCGCAGCCCCCGAGTCGAATGAAATAGGCGGCCTGCCCGGCGAAAAGGCCCTCTCCTTGTAAGGTGTAGAAGGCCTCCATCACGGGCAATTGGGCGGACATGGCACAAAGAACGGAAATACGGGGTGGTGTGAACGGGCGAGGCCTAGGTAGACCGGCACTTCGGGGCATAGAAAAGCCCACACAGAGCCGGTTCATAGAACCCATGAAGATCACATGGGCGGGATCGCGATGATGGCTTCCGTAATCCTCTTGTTCCCGAAGGAAGACACCCGAAGGTGCCTGAGGCCCGCCGTACACCACCGAGGATGCGATCCCTGATGGAAATTGTTGGTTCCGATGAACACTGGCCTGTGTGGGCTTCGCGTTGACGGCCATTGCGGGCCGATGGATGCTTCTACAGGGGGATGGAAAGAACGTTGACGGTACGAAAGTATCCACCCGGAAAGGCGAATGCAAGCGATGGTGGAAAACTCTTGGTGCCGAACGAGGAACGGCAGGATCAACCCTCGCTTTTCTGCCCTACGAAGTGATCCTCCTTGTCTTCGAACAGGATGTTGAAGGTGGTGAGGCTGCCGTAACAGCGGGTGATGTACTGTTGAAGCTCCACCTTCTCCTGGTCGCTCAGCTTGTCGTGCGCGTTGATCTTCTGCTCGAGCACCCGGAAACGGTCACGGATCATCACGATCTTGTGGAAGAACTCGTCGATGGGGACCTCCTTGCTCTTCAAGGACGGGTCCCGAGGTTTGATCTCGAGCATGCCACCGTCGTACCGAGGTGCCATGCTCACCGGGCGCTGGGGCTGCTGCATCTCTTCCAGCACCTCGCGGATGGCGTCGCGTACGTGATCGAGGTCGAGGGGCTCCTGGGATAGCTCCACACCCGGAGCGATGGTGACCAAGCCCTCGAAACTGCGGCTGATCGGTTGTTCGCCATGCTCGCGGAAGAACACATGCACGGTGCGGTGATCGATCTCATACACCACACCGACACCCATGGTCGGGTGTTTCACCCGGGCACCAACACTGATATCGTAAAGCTCCATGGTGCGAACATAACAAGCGCACCCGCTGGGTCAACGTCCGTTCATTGGATCACGCGCAGCACGGGGTAGCGCTTGTATCCGGGCTCGAACCAAGGCGAGCGCTGATAAATGAAGTAGAGCTGTGCCCAGGCATCGTTCGCGAAGGCGGTATCCCGCTCCCGTTCAGCCTGCAATTCGGCCTGCAATGCCGGGTCCTTCTTCAACAGATCCGCCGCCAGTTCCTCGAACACGTAATCGCTGAACCATTCCTTCTGTTGCAGGATGGCATCGAAGAAACCCCAGGCGAAGAAGCTGTCGACGCACCGCGGCTCCAAGATCTCCATCACCAGCCCATCGGTCGGGTTGCCCATGGGCGCCAGGGCATCCCCTGCCCTTGCCACCACGGTATCGACCTCGGTCGTGGTGCGGATATCGCGGTGGAGGTAGTGGCCTTCGTGCGGGCTCTTCACCGTACCGTAGTCCTCCAGGCGCTGTACCTCCACCACGTAGGGCGTGTTCTTGTCGATCACTGACAAGGGCACGCCATCGAGGTTCAGCCGATCGATCACCTCGTGCCAGGCCTTCGGGATCAAGTAGGCCACGGGTCTTTCGATCCGGACCCGTGGCGGTGTTCATCCACGGCACTTGCACCGTGGTCGGGCGATCGCGGTGGTACCGCCAACGGGGCAGGCCGCTGACGGCACTGGTGGTGGTGTCCGCCATGTAGCCTTTCCAAGGGAGTGCGGCAACGGCGGTGGTATCGATGCTCCAATCGCTGGCATACATCATCTGTTCGCAAGCGCTCGCTTTCGCCCGGCCTCTGGCCACTTGCAGCTCCTGCGCATGTTCATTCATGGCGGCCAAGGTGGCCAGCATCAACTCGAAGGTGGCGTTGACGCGGTCGGCATAGGGTTTCAGCATATGCGACTCACTGAGCACACCGATCCGCTGACGCAAGGCATTGTAGCCGGTGCTGTAACGCGGACCATCCACGAAACCCGTAAGGCCCTGCTCCGGGATATGGTGCAGGGTCTCGAAGTAAGGGCACATGAAGTGACCGCGTTGCTCCATCCATTCCTGCTGACGGGGCATCAACCGGTGGTGCATGAATCGACGCAAGTTGGAGTCGAGCTTGTCCGGATGGGTCACCAGCAGTTCCATCACGTATTGGTGATCGGCTCCGTTGCTCACGTGTGTTTCGAAATAGACGTCGGGATCCCACTCGTTCAGGGCTTTGATCAGCGAGCGGGTGTTGCGGGAATCGGCCTTGATGAAGTCGCGGTTGAGATCGAGGTTGCGTGCATTTCCGCGGAAGCCATACTCCGCCGGACCATCTTGGTTGACTCGGGATGTGCTGTTGCGTTGGCGCGCACCGCTCACGTTGTAGACCGGCACGATGCACAACGCGTTGTTCGCCAGCAGGCCCATGTATTGGTCACTATCCAATAAGGCTTGGGCGAGCAACAAGCTGGCATCGATCCCATCGGGTTCACCGGGATGGATGCCATTGGTGATCCAGAGGATGTTCTTGCCCGAGGCACGGATACTATCGGGTGTGGAACCGCTGCCGTCGGAAAGCACGAACAGGTGGATCGGCGAACCGTCGTCATCCTGACCGATCTCGACCAAGGTCGTCCCGGAGCGTGTGCGGTCGAACTCAGCGTACCGCTCGATCACGTGTTCCCAGGTCGGCGTGGAATCACCGGAGAAGCGCCACTGGGCGCTCGTTCGGATCACAAGCGTGCAGAATATGAGGCCAATGGCGATGGGAAGCCGCATTCGGCAAAGTTGCGCACCCTAGGCTACCAACTGAAAAGTCTCAACAGATTCATACTTCCAAGGCCCAAACACCACAGGAACATGCAGATCCCGAGTATCCCGACGACAAGCCAACG
>DAOORM010000327.1:0-3116 GCA_035389265.1 Flavobacteriales bacterium
GACCGGTCGTGCATCGTTCCACCAGAGCGATACAGCATCCTACAAGCTGAAGCCTGGAAGGCGATGCCCGATATAGGTGAAGGTGTGCCGTTCCAGGTCGATCGATCGGATGTGGAACGGGCCGAATGCATCTTGACGGCGTTCATCACCTGGCACAAGGGCCTTACGCGACAAGGTCGGGATTCGTTGATGGAAGTCTCGGAAGGCCGGATCCGTGATGGGTGCATGAGCAAGGACTGGCGCGCATACCACCGTCAGTACAGGGGGTATCTCCAAGAAGGGAGCAGGGTCATTCGTGTGAACCTATCCTGCCGCAAGCCGATCGATATCGGCCACGTGAAGGTGGATCTCACCAAAGTCTGGTATGAAGTGGACGATGGCGGGGACTGCTACTTCCAAGCATCGGTCGATCTGACCAAGGGTGAAGTCGTACGCTTCAGTGTCAATGGTCCGGTTGATCCGAGTTGGTGTCGGTAGTGAAGGTTGCGGCTGACGAATCGGGACCTGCATCAGCACGGGCTCGTGCTTTACCGGACCATCACCTTGGAGACAAGCACCTGTCCATCCTTTCCATCGGCGCGTAGCAGGTAGCTACCTGCAGGCAGGGCTGCGAGATCGAGTTGGGCCCAAGAGGTACTTACCTGGCTTCTCATCACGGATCGACCGGTGGCATCCATGATGTCAATTCCAGCGCCTTCCACCGGCAGGTTCGCAATGGTCAACAGGCCGTCCGTTGGAACAGGGAATACGAGCAGATCCGCCGGGGCGGCCCCCACTTCTTTCAGGTTAGTGCTGCTCGGAAAGGTGGTGGCGTTCCCGGGAATGGTGAAGTGACCGCTCTGGGGTCCGGTGTTCCCGGCAGGTACGGTGCCCCGGTACGTGGGACCGATCACGTAGGGGTAGGCGGGCAGCAGGTTCTCGGTGAGGGTGACGAAGTAGGCATAGGTGCCTTCCGGATACTCGGGTGTGACACCGGTGCGGCCGTTGTGCTCGTCGAGGTCGCCGGATCCCGCCACGAACGCATAGTCCTCCAGGAAGGCGCCCAACGGATATTGGCCACCGATCGCTGGGCCGTATTGGTTCGGTTGCAGGGCGCTGCCGTCCGGTCGGGTGGTCCGTTGGGTGATCGTCCGCAATTGATAACTGCTCCGCATCCGGCTTAGACCGCCCGTTCCGTCGGGGTTGGTGTAAGCGAAAGCTCCATAGACCGGATATCCATCGAACGCGAAACCGATCAGGTCGCTGTGGTGTTCGTCGTCCGTGTGCGCATAAAGGCAATTCGGGCTCACGTGATGGTGGTATTCCCCGTTCGGCGCGGGATGGCCCAGGCAGGCATCGAAGCTCGATCCCTCGAAGATGTAGGCGTCCCGGTTCCAGATCCCCTGGTTGTTGTAGCTGATGCCATCCTTCGCGTTGAAGATGCTCACCCCATTGCGCCAGACACCGATGTGGCCGAGCGGTGTGTTCACCAAGGTACCGGTGTTCTCCACCGGCCCGCGCGTGATGCGGAAGCAGAAGTCCTGGTTCGCCGGGGTGTTCGGGTTGCCCGCCCAGGGACCGATGTCATAGCCGGGGATGCAGGTGCAGCGCACGTACACATCGGCATCGGTGTAGGCCACCTGCTGCACGTTCGTGAGGTTACCATTGTAGCCGGTCTCACCACCCGGGTTGATGATCCAGCTCGTGATCTCGGCGTCTTGAGACAAGGTGAGCAGTGGAATGGCGAGGAAGAGCGCGAGGAGATTTGGTCTCATGCCGTATCAGACGGTAGGGCGGGTGAATGGTTTGATCGGCACCCCGCGGCACCATCAGAGGAACATCTAGACCACCGCACGGTCTTCTTCGTAAACCTGCGCCGGGTCTTTCGAAGAGGACCCTGCGCCTCGAAGCCGCGCTTCACTTCTTGCGCAGTAGAGCCACGCCAGGGTCTGCCATTGGATTCCACGCGGGGCCGATCTACGGTGATCCACTCCCTCGGAAGACAGCCTATTCGCGAACGGGGAACGAGTTGGCGTTGGCCACGTTCGTAGTTTCGGTGAGGCATTAAGCTACCGACCATGTTGCGATACACGATCCTTCTTCTCGTCATGACCACATGGGCCTGTGGCCGCAACAGTACAGCCGAAGACGATGTGCCCAGCGCGCTTCAGGACCCATCCGCGGTGGAGGAGTTGACCGGCGAGGTCAAGACATCGTTCCCACGCTTGGCGTACGGCGAAGACTTTGTGGAGAAGCTGTTCGCCGACGTGCTCGAGAAGGACACGGCGCTGAAGGCCTTGTTGGAACGGGTGGATGCGCGGCACGAACAACATGGCGATACAGTGCAGCGCTACGAGCGCTTCACCGCGCTGAACGACGCCTATTACACGGCTGCCCAAGAGCACGCGCGAACGTTGAAGGATTCCACCGTTCGCGCACAGCAGCTGGGCGTGTTGGAGCGGAGCCAAAGCACTTTACAGGCGCGCTTGACGGAGGCCGCGCGGCTGGAAGAGGAGTACACGGCGAGCACGAGGCGCATCACCGACCTGATCATGCTGATCAAGCTGCAGCGCACACGGGATTTGATGGAAGAGTATCAGCGGAAGGAACCATCGTTCGTGGAGTCGTGGAAGGATGAGGTCGGGCGCATTCGTGACCTTGAAGAACGACTCAAGGCGCAGGTGAAGTAGTTCCAGAGACTTACGCGTTCACTGGGATAGGCCCCATGCTATAGCGCGTCTGCGACTCGTGTTTACCACGTCCCCAAGGTGCCGCTATTGTGGTTCCATGCCGACGCAGCGTCTTGCTTTACCGGTGTCCCTGTCCCATTCTTACGACCCAGCAGACGCGCATCCCGACCCAGAGCTGGGTACCTCCAATGCCAGGGGGGGCCATCTCGTAGGAGAGGAATTTTAGCCGGAAGGCCGTGCTGAACCAACCCGATGTCCAGAGAGGGCGGGATCACTTGGCGCATGCGATCAGGAACACACGCCCTCCGCTAACCATTCTGCCTGTACATTCGATCATCTAGATCTCACTTGCATGATGCACCATCCGTTAGCCGTTGTCGTGTTGGCAGTCGCACTCACCTTGATCGCGCCTCAAGCCCGAGCGCAATACACGATCACCGATGATGC
>DAOORM010000328.1:0-3095 GCA_035389265.1 Flavobacteriales bacterium
CAGACCAGACACGTCCACGGCCGCATCGGGCATTTCCGCGTGTGCGGCTTTGCGGGGTTGAAGGGAGACCACCGCGCTCTGGTCCTCTGATCGGAACCTGTTCACAAGCGTTCCGAATCCGGTGCAGTTGCTCTTTTCGGTCAGGTATATCTTGTGGATGGCCTCACCATCATGCGCGAAGAACTGCAGACTTTGACGCGTTCCACCGTGGCTTTCTTCGTTCACGGCGAAAGCGTGCGCCCACGATCCCCAGAAGATGCGCAGGTCGATGTCTTCGCCCACGAACAACCCGACATGACCTTGGGTCAAGGAAGGGTTCAAGTACGTGCCCTTGCGCTCATGCACCACATCATCATTGCGGGTCAAGGCCATCACATGGCCCAGGTTCACCACCTCGCCCAGGATGTCGGCGAATTCAGGTCGAAGACGGGTGACACGGCTGCCCAAGCCCAGCACAAGGAGTTCGAGTTCCGATACGCCAAGGACCTGTGCTGCGCTCCGGATACGCAGGGAAGGCTGTTGCTCGAGAAGTTGGGCCCAACGGGCGCGCAAGTCGGTGGCTGGAGCGGCCAAGTTGTCGGAGATCATGTTCATGGCGGCAAAGAGACGCCAGCTGATCACGACCACGAATACCGCGATCGAGGTAATTTGACGAACGGTACTACAAGCTCAGCAGGTCCTTGAACCGGGCGGCTTGCCTGCGCGAGACTTCGATGCTCTCGGGTTGACCGTTCTTATCCAAGCTCTTCAACTTCACCATCAGGCCGCCATTGAACCAGGGCTCGATCTTGTCCACCCAACGTAGGTTGATGATGTGCTTGCGGCTCGCTCGGAAGTAGACGAGCGGATCCAACTTCTCCTCCAATTTGTTCAAGGAGCGCAATACGAGCGGTTTCTGGTCCTCGAAGCGTACGCGCACATAGTTGCCCTCGCTCTCGAAGTAGCGCACGTCCTTCAAGGTAACGAACCAACACTTTTCCCCATCGCGCAGGAAGATCTGGTCATGCTCGTGCAGCACCTCCCGCTGCGGCATATCGGGGTCGTGCTTCGGTTGCAGCTTCCCCAGCGCGGATGCTAGCCGATCCGGATCGATGGGCTTGACCACATAGTCCAGCGCGTTCACTTGGAAGGCGCGCAGGGCATGCTCGTCATAGGCGGTCACGAAGATCACCTGGGGTGCAGGGTCCAATGCGGCGAGCAACTCGAACCCGTTCCGGCCGGGCATGTTGATGTCCAAGAAGATCAGGTCGGGACGTTTCTCCGCGATTAGCATTTCGGCTTCATCGGCATTGGATGCCTCGCCCACCACTTCCACGGAATCGTGCTTTGCCAACAGGCTGGTGAGTTCTTTGCGTGCCAGACGCTCGTCGTCGATGATGATGGCTTTCATGGTGGTGTGCGTTCAAGGTCTCAAGAAGCGGTGGTCGATAGGCGAGGTGATTGGTTGGTGGTGGTATCGTTCCGCATGGGGATATCAACGCGGCTTTCAACGGAGCCATCAACGTTCACGATGTCGAAGTGTGCCTGTCCCCCGTATAGCATGGCGAGTCGGCTGCGTGTGTTCTGCAGGCCGATACCGCTGCCTTTCGCCTTTCCAGGTGTGTAGTGACCGGTGTTCCGAACGGTGATGCGGAGACCCGCCGGAGTTCGTTCCGCTGCGATGTGCAGATCACCACCGCCCACCAACGGAGCGATGCCATGCCTCACCGCGTTCTCGACGAGTGTCTGCAGAAGCATGGGGGGCACCTGTTCGCGCTCGAGTTCTGGAGGTATGTCAAGAGTATAGCGCAGGCGTTCCTCGTAGCGCATGTGCTCCAGTTCCAGGTAGGCCTTCACGATGTCGATCTCCTCGCCCAACGGCACCACATCGCGGCGCACCGTGGCCATGGCGTTGCGGAGGATCGCGCTCAGTTGGGTGATGGCCCGCTTCGCCTTCTCCGGATCCTCATCCACCAAGCCACGGATGCCGTTGAGGGCATTGAACATGAAATGGGGGTTCATCTGCGAACGCAAGGTGTTGAGCTGATTCTCGCGGCTGGCGGTCTCGAGCTTCAGGTTCAGGATCTCTTCGCGGCGGCTGCGGACGAAATACACGTAGGCGAAATAGCCCAGCGACCAGATGAACAAGAGCAAGGTCCAGTTGATCGTGTTCAGCAGGATGGCCAGCGGATCGGGCGCCAGCATGGGCACATATTCCGAGAAGAAGAGGTCATGAGCGGCGGCCATCACCAAGAAGGCGGCCAGGCTCAACAACACGGCCACCAGGCACAGCCGTGGGAGCACATGGCCCAGGTCGCGCTCCAACCAACGATTGCGGATGATGACATGCCTGAACCAATGGCTGATACCGATTCCGGTGAAATAGAACAGCAAGAGCACCTTGAGCTGGTCGGTGCTCAGTTCGTCATGCTTGAACATGAAGAGCCCGATGACCGTGACCAGCAATGCCCAAGCAAGCAGTTGCGTGGCCCAGTACATGGTCCGGGCTTTCATCGGTGAGGGGCCTCCGCTGTTCTTCCGCATGGTCGACACTCGGCGAAGTTATCGGAGTGCGGAGCAGGGAGAAGGGCGATCACACGAGCGGCTGAGGCGCGTGCCTGTCGGGTTTGGAAGATTACCTTCGCGATCCGCATGAATTTCCTTGGTCATCTTTACCTCTCCGGCCACGATCCGGAGGTGATCGTGGGCAATTTCATGGGCGATGCCGTGAAGGGCCGCGACCTGTCCCGTTTTTGCCCGGGCATCGAGCGCGTACTGCGCCTTCACCGGGCCATCGATTCGTTCACCGATGTTCACCCCGTGCTTCTGGAAGGGAGACAACGGGTGCACTCCCATGCTGGCCGTTATGCTTCGGTCGTCATGGACCTTTTCTACGATCATCTCCTCGCCGCCAATTGGGGGCGGATCAGCGAAGAGCCACTTGAACGGTTCGCTCAACGTATGTATCGGCTGCTGAACGAGCACGAGGCACGGATGCCGGATCGTACCCGTCACATGCTCCCGTACATGGTCGACGGCGATTGGCTCACCTCGTACAGTACACTGGAAGGTATCGGAAGGGCGCTCGACGGGTTATCGCGGCGTGTACCTGCCGG
>DAOORM010000329.1:0-3092 GCA_035389265.1 Flavobacteriales bacterium
GCCGTGCTGCCGAGGTCATCTTGAAATTAGTCGGCATCGCGTTGATCGTGTTCGCCTTCAGCCTATTGCTCGGACTAGTGACCGGACTGATCGGCGGTTCGGTATCGCTCTGGCACGCCACGTGGAGCAACGAAGACCTCGGACTCTTGGATCTGGGCGAGATCCTCTTCACGAGCCGCAGCCATGCGCTTTGGTTCTGTATCGGGGTTTTTACGCTCATGGTCGTGCCCATCATCGGCCTCTTCCTATCCGGATTCCGCTTACTACTTGATACCCGTGCACCAAAATGGCTCGGCTTCACCTTGGTCTCCGTTTGGTGCCTGGCCTTCATTCCGGCCCTGTGGGGCGCCATGGACATTGGTCGCGACTTCAAGCGTGGCAACAGCACGTTGACCGAGATCGAACTGATCCAGCCCGCGAGCGGAACACTCTACCTGGATTCCATGGAGCCGAAGAACGCCGATGGGGAGTGGAGCATCGACTACAACGATGGGGACCTGGACATCGATC
This sequence comes from Flavobacteriales bacterium, assembly GCA_035389265.1. Taxonomy (GTDB): domain Bacteria; phylum Bacteroidota; class Bacteroidia; order Flavobacteriales_F; family PHOS-HE28; genus PHOS-HE28. Next base: position 511 of record DAOORM010000329.1, read on the forward strand.
TGGAAGGCCTGCACGTGGAGAATGGCTACGTACAGGGCGGTTGGGCTCGGTTGGACATCGAGCGAAGTGCGGATAGCCTGTTCCATTTGAAAGTGGAACGAGAGGCGCGTGGAGCTACGGCAAAGACCGCCCTCAACCGCGCTGCGAACATCCAGTTCGCCTACTCCCAGCACGAGGATGTGCTGAACGTATCCCCCGTGATCAGCTACGCCACGAGCGATAAGTTCCGGGGCCAGGATGTCCACTTCACCTTGGAAGTGCCTGTGGGAAAGAACATCTACCTGCGGCCGGGCAGCAAGCATGTGATCTACGACATCGACAACGTGACGAACACCTACGACAGCGAAATGCTGGGCCGCACCTGGACCATGACCAGCCGTGGCTTGGAGGATCTGAACGCCCCGAAGACACCAATTGATGGTGATCCGGAGACTCCGGCGACACCCGCGGATACCATCAAGGTGAAGGACGGTCCCGTGGCCGCCGTGGTATGGTCGAAGCCAGCGAAGCGCCAGAGTTCTCTCCGTCCCAGCCCACCGCGCCACATCCATCCCAAGCCCAGCGCCCAATTACCATCCGCCGCCAAGGCCGAGCTTGCGGTACCCAATGTGCTAGCGCTCTTCTTCAAACGCCTACATCAACGTTAAGCCGCCCCAGCGGTACCCGGGATCAACGAGGGGTTGGTGAACCCGGGAGCGCCCTGCTGCACGTCCGTTGAGGGCACGTGTAGCGGGGCGGCTTCGTTCTAAGCACCACGGACAGAGAGGTCTACTTCACTGCCCAAGCATCACTTCCGCGATAGTCGGCCATCCAAGCCCTGACCTCCGCCACTTCTTTCAATTGCACCTCCCGGATCGAAGACCAAGAAGCATCATTGGAAGCATCAAGCGCAGCCAAGGCGCGATCCACCCGCTCAAGTCCTTGGGCGAGGTCTGCAGCGAGGGCTTTGTCCTTCTCCTGGGAAGCAGGCGGTCTTGCCCCTTCATTCAGTCGCGCACGCACGGTTTCCAGATCAGCCAGCAACAGACCGCGGAGCCCGCGCATATCGTTGGTGGCCATCATGCGTTCCTTGGCTGGTGTGTAAGTGTACATGTTCGAGGTCTCGCTGTCAGCACGGTCGGTGGCGGCAGCGTGTTCCACGTAGGTCGCGTTCACCTCGGCGTTCAACTGGGAAGCGTTCACCGAAGCAGGCGCAGACGTTGCGTTAGCGCCATCAATATCGCTTTCGCTGCTCGAGGGAGAGCGATCACTGGAGCATTGCACCAAGAGCAGGGTACTCAACACCACTGGTGTTCCCCAGCGGGATGGATCAAGGTGGTTCGTTCGTGTGTTCATATCGAAAAGGTTTGAGCAGCCTGGGGCAAGCGCTATTCCCTTTCGCTTGACCAGCTGATCTTCAGCTGTTTTCGTCCGTAGGATCAGCGTTGGATGCGGGGTATCACTTCCCCGATCCGTGGTCGCATGGCAACTACCTTCGCCCCGTGAGAACGGCCGAGATCGCTGCGCTGCTCCGGATGGAAGTGGCCCTCGACCTGCGCCAGCGTGCGGCGTGGGCTGGCATGTTGTTGTACGTGGTGAGCGCCGTATACGTCTGCTACCTCGCGGTGAAGGGCGGCCTTAGCCTAGCCACTTGGAACGCCTTGTTCTGGATCATCCTCTTGTTCGCCGCTTTCAATGCATTGGCCCGCTCCTTCCAACGGGAGGATGCCGGACGCCAACTCTACCTCTACACCCTAGTGGATCCGCGTAGCGTGGTGCTGGCCCGCGCACTTTACAATGGAGGCACCATGGTGGTACTCAGCTTGTTGAGCCTGGCGATCTACACCTTGCTCCTCGGTTCGGATGTGCTGGAGGACGCCGATTTGCCGCAATTCCTGCTGGCGGTGATCCTCGGTGGCATCGGCTTCGCCTCGGTGCTCACCTTGATCTCGGCCATCGCCGCCCGCGCGGGTAACGGCATCGGGTTGATGGCCATCCTCGGCTTCCCGCTGGTGCTTCCCTTGCTGCTCACCGTGATGCGTGCGAGCAAATTGGCCTTGGACGGTGTTGCTTGGAGCGTGACGAGCACCTATTTCGGTGGTCTGGTGTTGTTGGACGTGATCACCATCACGCTAGCCTGGATACTCTTCCCGTACCTTTGGCGCGATTGAGGAATGCGGTTCACCACAGAGGCACAGAGGGCACGGAGGAATGCGATCCACGCATGGCCTTGCTTCAGTGAACCGAACCAGAACTGGAGATGAGAAACTGGTGGAAGTTCCTGGGCATCGGCCTGTTGTTGTTCGCTTCCGTAGCTGGGTTCTGGGTACCGTTGGCGCCAGCGTTGGTGCACGTGTCGCCAGATAGGATCGCGCCGGGTCCGGTGGAACTGACGATCACGGGGTACAATACACGGTTCGGTCCGGGGGCGTTGGTAAGCCTGAAGAACGCCGATCAAACGATATGCGCTAAGTCGGTCGTAGCGCGGGATGCCGGGCATGTCACGGCACGGTTCGAAATCCCCGCCGGGATGAAGGAGAACCTGACCGATGTGGCCGTTGACGATCTGATCTACACTGGAGCGTTGTTCACGGAAGAGCTTG
>DAOORM010000330.1:0-3086 GCA_035389265.1 Flavobacteriales bacterium
ACTCCCGACCTCAGGATTATGAATCATGCGCTCTAACCAGCTGAGCTACCGCGCCATACGTCCGTTCCATGGGCGAACGGGGCGGCAAATATAACGATCCGCTCCGCAGCACGATGGGTCTGGGAACACCTTTCATTTGGTGGGGTACACCTTTTGTCTACCTTGGCCCTCAACGTATCGTTTACCGTACGCGACATGGCCAAGAGAACGAGCAGCGCGAAAGGCGCCCACAAACCAGCAAAACCCGCCGCAAAGTCAGCGCCGAAGAAGGCCAAAGCAGCGTCGGCGAAGAAAGGCAACGTGGCGCCTTCCAAGAAGAAGCCGAGCGCTCCCAAGGCGGTGAAAAAAGTGGTGAAAGCGGCTCCTAAGCCAGCCAAGAAAGCGGTACGCCGCCCCGGTGCGAAAGCTCCAGCCAAAGCCGTGAAGCAGGCTCCTAAGAAATCCTCTCCCTCCAGCAGTACTGCGGGAAAGTCCCCAGCTAAGAAGGTGGATGTAACGAAAGTGGCAACGAAAAAGGCCGCTCCAGCCAAACCCGCTGCTGCGTCTCGTCCTGTGGCACCCAAGCCAGCGACGAAACCCGCACCGGAGGTGAAGGCGGCGAAGAAGGTGGAGAAGGCACCGGCTCCTGTGGTGGAAGCGAAACCCGTGCCCCCTCCTGCCCCGGCACCCAAGCCCGCGATGCCAAAAGCCGTGGTGGCGCCGGTGAAGAAACGCCCCGCCAAGGAGCGCGTTGTGATGGAATTCTACTTGAACAGCAGCCCCAATGCGCTGTACGAATTGCTGAGCACCCCGAGTGGTTTCAGCGAATGGTATTGCCAGGATGTGGATGTGCGCGGCGACCAGTACACCTTCATCTGGGACGGCGAACGCGAAGAGACCACGATGATCGGGCGCAAGGCACCCGAGGTGATCCGGTTCCGCCGCAACGACGATGAGGACCCCGAGGCGTTCTTCGAGTTCCGTGTACGGATCGATGCCATGACGAATGAAGTATGTCTAGTGGTGACCGATCATGCCTGGCCGAACGAGGTAGCGGAGACCCGCAACCTGTGGACCTCCCAGATCGAGACGCTCGGTCGTGTATTGGGCGCCTGATCCGCATACCACCTGCGGCGCTAGGCCGTTGTTCCCGCGATGAGACGATTGCACCGGATGATCATCGGAGCCTTCACCGGCCCCTTGCTCGTCACGTTCGTCATCGTACTGTTCATCCTGGTTATGCAGTTCCTGTGGAAGTACGTGGACGACCTCATGGGCAAAGGTCTCGAGTGGTACGTGCTGCTCGAACTGATGACCTACGCCACCGCCAGCTTCGTGCCCCTGGCCTTGCCCTTGGCCATCCTGCTTTCAAGCATCATGACACTGGGCGGGTTAGGCGAGAACAGCGAGCTCGTTCCGATGCGCTCGGCAGGCATGGGATTGTTACGGATCCTGCTTCCCTTGGTCCTCTTCGTCGGTCTGCTGAGCCTGGCCTCCTACTTCTTCAGCAACAATGTGCTACCCGTGGCGAACCTGCGTTTCCACTCCCTATTATGGGATGTCACACGGAAGAAACCGGCGCTGAACCTGCAACCTGGGATCTTCTACAATGGCATCGACGGCTTCAGCATTCGCGCCATGCAGAAGGATGCCGACAGCGGCACGTTGCACGATGTGCTCATCTATGACCACCGCGCCGCCTTCCAAGGGAACCGCACCGTCGTGCGGGCGCGCACTGGCACCATGCAGCGGAGCGTGGATGGCCACTACCTGATCCTTCGCTTGGTGGACGGCCACTTCTACGATGAGCATTCACCGGCCGGTGATCGTGGGGCGTTCCCCATGATGCGGGGCACCTTCACCGAGGATGAGATCCGGTTGGACCTTTCCGGCCTCGGCTTGGACCGCACCGACCGGGAACTGTTCAAGGACCACTACAAGATGCTCACGTCGGCGCAGCTGCAATTCGCAGAGGATAGCTTGCGGAAGCAGTTCGGCTCGCGGTTGGACGAACAGCGGAAACACTTGGCCAATAGCCTGTACATCACCCGGCCCGATCCGCCGAAGTCTACGCCGTCCATTCCAGGGAACACCAAGCAGTTCGTCAATGCTCTTCCACCCGAAGAGCGGGGCAACTACTACGATGTGGCCATGAGCATGGTACGCAACAACCTCAGCTTCATCGAACGCACCGATCTGGAACGCAAAGGCCGCAAAGAGCAGCTCTCCCGTTTCCAACTGGAATGGCACCGGAAACGCATGCTGGCCACGGCCTGCCTGATCTTCTTCTTCATCGGCGCGCCGCTAGGAGCCATCATCCGGAAGGGTGGTATGGGTCTGCCGGTGGTCTTCGCCATCATCTTCTTCCTCATCTTCCACATCGTATCCTTCTCCACCGAGAAACTGGTGATCTCCGGCGCCTTTGACGCATGGCCGGGTATGTGGATCAGTTCCATGGTGCTTATTCCAATCGCGGCCCTGCTGACCTGGAAGGCATCAACCGACAGCCCGCTCTTCGATGCCGATGCGTATTATCGCGGCTGGGAGCGGTTCCGCTCCCTGTTCCGTCGCGACCATGCGCATCCTCCAACTGTGCAATAAACCGCCTTACCCGCCCATCGACGGCGGCAGCAAGGCCATGCACAACCTCACTCGAGGCTTGATGGCAGCCGGACATTCGGTGAAGGTGCTGTGCATCAGCACGCCGAAGAACATGCTGGATCCCGCGCAGATACCGGCCGACTATCTGGAACGCACCCGGATCGAAGGTGTGTTCGTGGATACCAGCGTGAACGTGGTGGATGCCTTCACGGACCTGCTCACGGCTGACAACTACAACATCAGTCGCTTCTTCTCCCCGGACGTGGACATCCGATTGATCCGTTTGCTCTCCGAGGAGGAGTTCGATGTGGTACAGTTGGAGAGCTTGTTCATGACGCCGTACATCGCCACGATCAGGCGCTATTCGAAGGCCTCGATCGTGTTGCGGTCGCACAACCTCGAACATGTGATCCAGGGCCGGATCGCCACAGGCGAGAAGAACTTCCTGAAGCGGCCCTACCGGAAATTCCTCGCCAAACAGCTGCACGAGTACGAGATGGCCGTGC
>DAOORM010000331.1:0-3067 GCA_035389265.1 Flavobacteriales bacterium
ATCAGCGGGGCGAAGATAGTGGTTCGAACATTGTGCACCGGGATGTGGCGTTAGCCCCGTTCGATACCTTCGTTCAGACCACGGACCATCCAGCCCGATCACCGCATCAAAAGCCCCCGACCATGCGCTCACCCCTACTCGCTCTCCTTCTCCCGATCTGCGCCGCCGCCCCGGCCCAATGGATCACGCCCACCGAGAACACCCGCGTGAGCGGTACCGGGTCGGTGCAAGCCGCCACGCCGATGAGCGCTCCGGGCCCCGATGGCAGTACGTACATCACCTGGTTCGAGGGCGCTTCGGGCTATCGCCTGATGATGCAACGGCTCGATGCGGATGGTTTCGCCCTGTGGGATGCTGGTGGCATCGTGGTGAGCGACGAGCCCCAGAACAGTGCCCTCTTCCGCTTCGACTTCACCAGTGACAACGCAGGCAACGCCATCGTGGCCTTCCAGGATGAACGCAGCGGTAACCTCGATGTGGTGGCCTATCGGGTGGCACCCGACGGCACGATGCTCTGGGGCAATGGCATCGCGCTGACCACGCCTGGCAGTACCGGGCTTGCTCCCGTGATCGGCGTGCTGAACGACGATCGCGTGGTGATCGCCTGGACCACCGATCGCTCACCCTCCACCGCGGCCTACCGTATCCTGCCCGCAACAGGCCTGCCGGTACAAGCTGATCCCGAAGAGATCAGCAGCGTGGGCAACTGCGGACGGCCGAAGGTGGTGCCGAACAGCGATGGGGGTTTCTGGATCCAATACGCCGAACAACAGGGTTCCTTCCTCAACCCAGCGACCATGTATGCCACCCGGTTCGCTTCGGACGGCACACCGCTGCTGAATTCGCAAGTGAGCACGCGCACCATCAGCGGCTTCTATTTCCCGTCCCCGATCAGCGATGGGCACGATGGCTTCTACATCGCCTTCAACTCCGGCAATGCGGCCAACGCGAGCCTCACCGATGTGTACCTGCAACGCCTGCGCGATGATGGCAGCACATGGACCGAGGCCGGCACCGCAGTGGAGACGGGCGCCACCACCAACCGCTACGCCAACAACACCGCACCCGCCCTGCTGAACGATGCCGACGGACTGATGATCGCCTACAGCCGCAAGAACACCAGCCAGAGCGAAGGCGGCATCCATGTGCAACGCTTCGATACGGCGGGCACCGCTTTGCTGGGCGCGAACGGCGTGAACGTGGTGGCCTCCAGCGCGGATCTGCCCGAACCCTTCGGCACGGTGGCGGCGATCGATGGCGCGTGTTTCGGCTACAGCACCGGAGGCTTCAACAGCGAGACGATCCGTGCGGTGATCGTGGCTGGCGATGTATACCCTATTGCCGTCGCCTCCACACCGAGCAGCATCGACGACGCCGTGCTACTGCCTTTCCAGGGCGCTCAAGCCGTGATCGTGTGGCAGGACAGCCGCTTCGGCGGTAGCGTGTTGGCGCAGCCGATCGTTGTGCCCACCACCGCCGGCATCGCCGAACGCGACGGGATCGATGTTCAACTCGTGTACGGCGATGGACCCGCCTTGTTCTTCGCCACGTCCACGGCCACGCCGACCACCTTGATGATCCATGCTGCGGATGGCAAGTGTGTTGCGGAACGGAACCTGCCACCGCAACCGGCTGGAGCGTTAGTACCCCTCACGTTCGCTGATCAAGCCGCTGGCGTACTGTTCATCAGTCTGTCCGGTGAGAACGGCCGCAACACCTGGCGCATGGTGATGCCGTGAACAGATACACTTGCGCGTGGTGTAGAGCGCAGGTGTTGTGTCGTTGTCAGAGGCGCATCAGCGTGGAATGGGCGATCACCGCGCCCGCTGCCGTGCGGATGGTGATGTGGTAGGTTCCCGCTGCGTATTGATCCAACGGGATCCGGTGCTGCATGTGCGTATCCGCTGCCGATAACGTAGTCCGCTGGATCTCGCGCCCGTAGGCATCAGCCAGGTGCAATACGAGAGGACCTTCGCTTTCCCGTTCCTGTTGGAAGTGTACCGTACACGCATCGGTGGCCGGATTGGGTTGCACAGTGAGTATCGGTTCCGGCCCTCCGCACCGTGATACGCCGAGTGTATGGAACAGCTCCTCCGAACCATCACGATCGACCTGCCGCAAGCGGTAATAGCGCTCGGGCGCGAAAAGCGCATCATCATCCCCAGGCATACTCGATCACCTGTTGGCTGTGGCCTGCGGCGCCCACCTCGCCCACGGCTTCCCAAGTGTACGCATCCGCACTGCGCTCCACGATGAAGTGGCTGCTGTTGCGCTCGCTCGCGGTCGCCCACGTGAGGTCTACCCCACGACCTGTACATGCCGCACTCCATTCCACCAAAGCCACGGGGAGCAGGATGGAACACTGCAACGTCCACAGGCAATAGGCATTCCATGTCTTCGTGCTGCTGTTGAACAACCAGAACCGGTCGTTCGTGTAGCCTAACCTGTAGGTGGCTGCCGTCACCGCGCTGGCCGGCAATTGGCTTACCCCCGAATAGACGCCCGTGGCCCGATCGAAGAAGAGCACTCGTTTGTTCACGTAGTCCAACAAGCCGATCTCGTAGCCTAGCTGTCCCGTGTAGATCATACAATCGGGACTAACCTGCGCTAAGGAAGTGCCCGACAACGGAAGCGTTTGTACCACCGCACCCGTGGCCCTATCGCGCACCTGCACATCCCCTGCACTGTAGAAGAGTACCGTATTCGTGGCCATCGAACACCCCCATGGACTGGACGTTGGGCTGCAGCGCTCCCGTGAAGATCACGCTGTAGGTGCTGACCGCATTCAATGCGCCGTCCACATCCAAGGTGCCCCAGCCGAATCCCGAGAACCCGTTCCGCTCCATACCGCCGGTGGCCGGGTTGTACCACAGGCCGCGCGTATCGAAACCCGCTGTGGTCTGCGCGATGGAAGCGCCCCCCGTGGGCAGCCAGGTATGGAGCGGAAAACCGATGTTCCCCACGCGCACGGAGTAGTAGCGTTGGTTGACCGGATGCCACACCAAAGTGGTATTGGTCACCGTGGCCGAGGTCGCGAACACCAACGAATCGGGCAACTTCAGTGCCA
>DAOORM010000332.1:0-3063 GCA_035389265.1 Flavobacteriales bacterium
GTGCGGAGGTGGTGATCTTCGACACGCCGACGAAGGATGCTGCCTCGGAGGAACTCATCGCCTGGATCGAGCAGGAACTACACTGCCGTGTGAAGGCTGTAGTACCCACACATTTCCATGTGGACTGTCTCGGCGGGCTTGAGGCCTTCCATGCCCATGGTATCCCTTCCCATGCCCATGCCAAGACCATCGAACTGGCTGCGGCCAATAACGCTGCCGTACCGCAGCAGGCATTCACGGATTCCTTGATCTTGATGGCCGGCTCGGAACGCGTCCTAGTACGGCATTACGGCGAGGGCCACACCGTGGACAATGTCGTGGGCTATTTCGCCAAGGAGGACGTGCTATTCGGTGGGTGCCTGATCAAGGAGATCGATGCCAGCAAGGGCTACCTGGGCGATGCGAACGTGAACGCGTGGTCAGCTACTGTGGATCGGGTGAAACAAGCCTATCCGCAGGTGAAGGTTGTGGTACCGGGCCATGGGCGGCATGGCGATGGTCGGCTGTTGGACTATACGATCGGGCTGTTCAAGGCGCCTTGATCAGAGCCCAACTACTTCACCATCACTTTTACAGGGGCCGCCCCTTCCAACCGAACAGTGTAAAGCCCTGAGGCAACACCAGCAAGCGGAATAGCGACAAGACCATTGCCCATTTGCGTACGATGCACTACGCGACCTCGCACATCCATCAATTCCACAGCGCCTAAGGTGGTAGAGCGAACGTGCAACACCTCCGTGGCCGGCGATGGATAGGCCGTTACCGTAGCGGGAGTGCGGCTCTCGCCAACGGACGTATCATCCACCGGGGTGAGCAGGCGGATGCGTTGGTTGTAGCTATCGGCCACATAGATGCGTCCTGCGGGATCCACTACCATGCCTGCCGGGAAGTTGATGGCCGCAGCCGTCGCAGGTCCGCCATCACCGCTGTAGCCGGCGACACCCGTACCGGCCACGGTGCTGATGAGACCTGTAGTGGCATCGACCCTTCGGATGCGGCACTGTTCCGCGTTGGTGAAGAACAGGTTGCCGTCGGCATCGAAAGCCAGAAATTCTGGTCGGCCGATGGCCGCTTCCGTGGCTGGTATACCGTCGCCATCGAAGGCGTCCAACCCATTGCCTGCAACCGTGGTGATGATCCCCGTAGTCACATCCACCATGCGAATGCGCCGGTTGTTGAGATCAGCGATGTACACGTTCCCGTTAGGTGCCTCCTTCACACCATAGGGCGCAAAGAACTGGGCGTTGAGCGCCGGGCCTCCATCGCCCGAGAAACCAGTGGATCCCGTGTTGCCGCTTCCTGCCAAGGCGTGCAGGTAGCTGCTGTCGGCATCCACATAACGAATGCAATCGTTGCCGATCAGGGCGATGAGCAGGTCACCGTCTTCAGTAAAGGTGATGCCACGTGGACCGTTCATCGCCGCTTGCGTGGCTGGCACCTCGGTGTTATTGCCCGGGCTAAGCGTTCCGGCGAAGGTTCCAATGGTAGCATCCACGCCATTGACCTTGCGTATCCGGTACGCGTCTGCTTCGGAGATGTACACATTGCCTTCCGGGTCGACCGCCACATCGTACGGTGCCGCAAGCCCTGCTTCCGCCGCGGGGCCACCGTCGCCGTTGTAGCCGAGCACTCCGGTGCCCGCCACGTGATGCACCAAGCCCGTATTGGTGTCGAACACACGCAGAACGTGGTCACCAGCCTGGGCGAAGTAGAGCATGCCATCGGCCGTGAATGCCATGCCACGTGGATACGAAAGGCCAGCCGCTAGAGCTGGACCATCATTGCCACTGCTGCCCAACTGACCCGTGCCAACCACCGTGCTGATGGTGTATTGTTGTGCGGTGACCGTGCTGAGTATCAGCAGGGAAGGGATAAGACCGGAGGCACGCAGCATGGGAACGGTTGTTTGTGCGAAGGTCCCGCCACCCAAGTAGCTACGCCTCCCATCAAGATGGTAGGGCCCTGTTCAGCGCCCCGGATAAACGCGCTTCACTGCATCACTCCGGGAGTGCACCTGCAATTTGTCGTAGATGCTGCGCACATGGGTGCGTACCGTGCCGATGGTGACGCCGAGCTTGTCCGCGATCTCCTTATACATGAGTCCACTGGCCAACCCGTCCACCACCTCGCGCTCCTTGGTCGTGAGCTGTTGTTCTTGGATGGCCTGCGCGATACCTCCCTGGAACGAGGCCACTACCGCACGCGCTATGGCCGGGCTCATGGGTGAACCACCCGCATGGATATCGTACACGGCCGTGATCAGGTCCCTGGCCGGAGCGCTCTTCACGATGTAACCGGTGGCACCTGCGCATAGGGCTTGGAAGATGTAGGCCGGGTTCTCGAATACGGTGCTCATCAGGAACTGCATGGTGGGCTTCTGCGGCTTGGCCTTCGCCACAGCATCGATGCCGCTGGTGCCGGGCATGTTGATGTCCATCACCACCACATCGGCATCCAGGTCGGCGAGGCCTTCCAGGAACCGATCGCCGCTGCTGAACGTGGCTATGACGTGGAGGCCTGCATCGTGCTTCATGCCGGCCTGGAGCAGGTCGCGGAACTCGCGGTCGTCCTCCACGATGGCCACTTTGATCCGCTTCATACCTGCAAGCTAAGTGGAAGCCAGCGTACCGATCGCCTGCACCACGGTTCCTGGACCATCAAGGACGGGGAGCACGGTCAATACTCCGCTGTGTGCGGCGATGCGTTCGCGCATGTTGGTGAGTCCGTTACCTCCGTCCACCGGGCTATGGCCAAGACCGGGTCCGTTATCGGTCACGGTCAGTTCGTAGCGATCCGCATGGATGTGGAAGCGAACAGCGACCGCAGTGGGTCTTGCATGTTTCAACGCATTGTTCAGCGCCTCCTTCACGACCATGGACAGGTCGCGTTTGAAGGCCGGGCCCAGCGTCTGCTCCTGGTCGTCGGCGTGCAGGTCCAAGAGCAATTCCACGCCGGTGCCATCCAACAGGCGATGAGCACGATCGGCCACGTGGTGCAACAGCGCACCGGCATGGTCGCTGCCGGGGTCAGCGGCCCATACCACGTCGTTCAACGCACCGCGCA
>DAOORM010000333.1:0-3062 GCA_035389265.1 Flavobacteriales bacterium
CTTGGCGGAGGTGGAAGATCGGTCGATCAGATGATGAGATGATGATCAACGACCGAGGTGTGGTGCAAAGGAAGGGAGAGTTAGCGGATGCTTAGAATGACTCCGGAGGGGTCACAGCATCTAGCTCGAGGATGCCCCGTGCAACATCGACCCCGAAGGGGTCGCAGCCGGTGTTTAAATTCACCTTGTCACCTAACGTCTTGCCCCATGTCCACCTATTTCAAGTTGCATTACCACCTGGTGTTCGGCACCAAGAACCGGGTGGCCTGCTTGGACAAGTCCTGGCGACCACAGCTTTGGGAATACATGGGCGGCACCATCCGCGGCCTTGGCGGGGTACCGCACGGCGTGGGTGGTTGGGTGGATCATGTTCACCTTCTGTTCGACCTGAGACCGACGATGCAGATACCTGAAGTGGTCCGGGAATTGAAAAAGGCGTCGACCGAGCATATTCGCCAACACTACGGCCTTCCAACATTCCAGTGGCAGGAAGGTTATGGCATCTTCTCGGTGGGCTGGCGGGAACGGGACGCGATCAAGGATTACATCGCCCGGCAAGAGGAACATCATGAGAAGAAGACCTTCAAGGAGGAATACGTCGAATTCTTGAATGTTGCGGGTGTGGAATTCGACCCCAAATACCTGTTGTGATGAACACCGGCTGCGACCCCTCCGGGGTCGAAATGCAGGATCACGCCCAACGCCCTTCGGGCTAGATGCTGTGACCCCTTCGGGGTCGGAATGCCTGCTTCCGTGAACGCCTTCTGTGGCGCACACACTGCGATCCTTGGAATGACCCCGAAGGGGTCACAGCCTGTAGATCCAGAAACGCAAAGAAGCGACCACGACCCCGAAGGGGTCGCAGCCGGTGTTCCGCGTTAGGGATAGCAGCGGAAAGCCCGCAAGCGAGGAACCCCGGCCCTATACCGGGGCGACGAGTGCGGACTTGCAGCGAATAGCCCGACGGTGCTGCATTTAAGCGCCGGAACGCCCTTTGAACTAGCCTTAACTATGTAACATGGACTACCGATATGACCCCGCGTGCAGCACCACTTTGCGCAGAACCAGAGAATCATTGAATTCAAACTCGGCCCAAGCCTCGTCCACATACAGGTATAATTCAACGTATTCATCAACCACCTCGTCGGAAACGTTGTACGCCTTTACAACATCCTGCTTTCGGGAGGATCCAATCACGAGCGTTTCACCAAGTCTGGCGCCAACCGATGTTACTTCCACCGATGATAAAGTGCCATTCGTGCCAGCAAACCTAAAATTTACGCCGTGCTCCTTTGAACGTAGCGACTCATAAGTCCGAGATACACATCCCGGTTCGGAAATGATCAATCCGCTACCCTTACTGAATCGAAGGGATCTCGAGTAGCTTCTCTTCACATCTTTCACGGTAGCTATCCCGAATCGCAACTCGTCAATTCCCACTTTCGGCTTCAGATGGAAGGGTCTATCGAAGCTCTGAAAACTAAGGCCAAAGAGCACAATGATCGCTATCGGAATGATCTGCTTCATGGCGAAGTCTACGCCACCACCCCCTCCATCGCCTTCCTCACCGCCCCTTCCATCTTCCCAAGCATCGCAACCAACTCCTCCGCCGTCCACGTCACGCGGATGTTGAAGCTGATGAGGCGGCTCATGACGGCGTCGCTCTTCGGGAAGGTCATGGTCTTAAGGTCCTGCGGGAGGCCGAGCTCGTGGGCGACGAGCTTGTAGGGCATGCTGAGGTTCTTCACATGGTCCCACTGCTTGATGTAGTGGAACATGTTGTCGTACCAGTAGCCGTGCGGGATACCGGCCTCGGCGAACAGCTTGACGGTGGCGCGGGCCACGGCCTCGCTGGGCAGCAGCAGGTGGAAGAAGGTGGCGCTGTCGCCAGCCTCGTCGGTGTGGCGGCGGAACTGCAGGCCGGGGATCTTGGACAGGCGCTCCTGGATGATGGCCTTGTGTGTGCGCTGTTGCGCGAGGATGTAGGGCAGCTTGCGCGTCTGGGCCAGGCCGATGGCGGCGTTGATCTCGCCGATGCGGAAGTTGGTGCCCATGATCGGATGCTGCTCCATACCGCGGTTGTTGCCGATGTGGTCGTGGCCGTGGTCGGCGAACTGCTGCGCGGTGTCCCACAGCTGGTGGTCGTCGGTGATGACCACGCCGCCCTCGCCGCAGGTGTTGATCTTGAAGAAGTCGTAGCTGAAGCTGCCCATGCGCCCGAAGGTGCCGAGCATCTTCCCCTTGTAGCTGCCGCCCAGGGCCTGCGCGCTGTCCTCGATGAGCTGGATGTTCTTCTCCTTGCACAGGGCCATGATCCCGTCCAGGTCGGCCGCAGCGCCGCACATGTGCACCAGCAGCACGGCCTTGGTCTTCGGGCTGATGACGGCGCGAATGCCTTCGGCGCTCATGCAGAGCGTGTCGTCGATCTCGGCGAACACGGGCAGGGCCCCTGCCAGCAGCACCGCTTCAATGGTGGCGATGTAGGTGAAGGGCGGCACGATGACCTCGTCGCCGTAACCCACGCCGCACGCGGCCAGCATGGTGTTGACGGCGGTGCTACCACTGCTGACAGCCAGCCCGTACTTGGCGCCACAGAACTTGGCCACTTCGGCCTCGAAATCCTTGGCCTTCCAGTGGCCCTGGCGTTGCGCATCGTGGTTGAAGCGGAACAGGACGCCGCTGTTGAGGACGTCCATCACTTCGTTCTTCTCTTCCTCGCCGAAAAGCTCTGTGCCGGGCATGGGTGACCTTGATTTGCGTGCAAAGGTAGCGGGCCTGTCAGGTTCACGGCAGTTCGGCGACCTCCCATACGAACGCACCAATTTGTGCGTTCCAACAGGCCATGCGATACCTATTGCTCCTTCTGATCGGCGCGGCAATGCACCCTTCCCATGCCAACGCCCAGGGCTGCAGCGATGCCGGTGTGTGCACCGCCGGACCGATCGGCGAGATCCCCACGCTCACCGATTCCACCACGACGGAAGATGAGCACCGGCACTATGCACGCATGACATTCAGCTATGCCATCGGCGAGCGATCGACAACGGTTCTTCAGGTGATCC
>DAOORM010000334.1:0-3057 GCA_035389265.1 Flavobacteriales bacterium
TCACCCTGATCCATGTACCATTTGAAGCGGTCCATGAAACACATGTACTGGTTCACCGGGAACTCCACCTTGGTCTCGGTGCCGTTGCTGACGAACTCACCCACCCGCTCGTCTAGCTTGACCGTGGCATTGACGTTGTCTGTCTTGAAGGCGATGCTGGCGGTATCCCCTTCCGTGAGGCGGAAGTCGGACGTATCCGCATGCACCTGCATGGTGGTGAACTCGAAGAGCCGCGAATAAGGTGGCGTTCTTGAAATCGACCAGACCGGCGCCGGTCATACCCGAAGGTTTCAGATCGGTGAGCCCGTGTAGGAAGGCTTGGTCGCCGAACATGACCATCGGTTTCTTCAGCTTCTCGGTGCGGAGGACATCCTTCGCGGGTTCCAGGCGTACGAAGAGATCACCACCGCGCACATCGGGCACCTTGCTCGGAGCGGTACTGGCCTTGTTGATCAACGTATCCGCACGGCCCAAGGTGCTATCCGGGCAGAAGACAAGGGCCTTCGAGCTGAGCTTGGTCGTGAGGTACTCCAGTTCTCCTTTGCCTTGCAGACCGCGACTGTTGAGGCTGATCTCCGCCGTGAACTTCGCCTTCTTGCCGTAGAGCGGCATGCCAGCATCACCCGTGGCACGCACGAACCCGAGCGCATAATCGGGTTGCAGGCCGAGGGGTTCCTTGATGTCGGGGAAGATGCCACCACTGACCAGCGTGCCCGCGAAGTTGAGACCGGCATTGGTGAAGTTGTCCAAGCTGTCGAGTTGGAACGGATCGCTTCGGTAGTAGAACTTGTCCCGCACATACACCCCGCGTTGGGTGGAGCGTTTGTCGTAGTACACATAACTCTCCTTCGAACTGTTGAACTTGGGGAATTGCGGGTAGCGCCCCGTCATCTTACCGTCAGGCCCTTTCACTTCCTGCAAGCCGTTCTTGTTGCTGGGCTCGTCGATCTCCAGGGTGCCAGTGACCTGTTCCAGCACGTTCTTCACACGCACGAGCGTGGTCTGGCCTTGTTCATTCTTCTCGAAACTGTCGGCCATGAAGCTCACACTATCCACGTTGAGCAGGTCCACCGTGAAGGGATCATAGTGGAAGTAGTATTCCTTTCCATAGAACTGCAGTTTCCCGGCCTGGATGCTTCCACCGAAGGTGAAGTCGCGGCCCTTCTTCACCGTGACCTGCTTGCCGCTGGGATAGATCTTCACGTCCTGTGAATCGCTCACCACCACGCGTGCCACGCCCATGATGGCGAGGTCGTAGTTCAGCAGGTTGACCGTGGCGTTGACGCTGTCGCTATTGCTGTTGAACTGAAGCACATCGTAGTCCTGTTTACCCGCGCTGTTCAGGATGTGTTGGCGTAGACGCGGTGTGGCCTGCACCCACTCGGTCTCGGGATCGAATTGCAGATAGCCCTTGTTGGCCATGTCGATCAGCAAGGGGATCACCGCCTCCTTCTGCATCTTGCTGAACGCGGCGAACTCCTGCGCATAGAAGCGCCCCTCGTTCTGCTTGCTGAAGTCGTTCAAGCGCACCAACGGATGCACCTGGTCGATACCGAGCATGGCCATGTAGCGCTTCTCCTTGAAGTAATCGAAGCTCTCGAAGCTGGCCTTGGTCTGCGTGCTCCCTTGGAGGTTGCCCAACTGCAGCAATGGATCGCCCTGTTTCCAGGTGATCGTCTCGAAGTACATATCGAGGGCATGGTACGTATCGTAGAAAGGGGCCTTTCCCAGACCTTCATCCTTCTTGATCAAGGAGAGTTGCTTCTTATTCTTCAAGAAGCGCATGCTGACGCTCGGGTGGTAGATCGAATCCGTGTCGAGCAGCAGCTGCATGGACACGTCATCACTGGTGATGCGCTCGGGCTCGATGCTGTAGAACTGGCCGCGTGTGATGATGAAAGGACGTTTGTCCCGGTAGAACGTCATGAAGGCGGGTTCTTCCTTGGTGCCATAGCCCTGCAGTTTGGCCCCCTGCATGGTGAAGCCTCCTTCGAAGTCGATGCCTTCGGCGATGTCGCGGATCTTCATGCGCCTATCGTAACTCTCGAAACGCGGATAGCTGGCGTTCTTCTCCTCCACGTTGGCCAGCACCTTATCAGTGACCTTCCCGAACAGTGTACGCTCGAAGTACGGGTCGTTGAACTGCACGGAATCCACTTCGAAACCGGCGCTCTTCATCTTGATCTCGTAAGGCTTCTCCCATTCCGCGAACGTGGCGGTGGGCTTGAGCCCTGCGCGTTCCCAGGTGACCTTGCCACCGGTTCCGCGCCACAACTCCATCGTGGGTAGATAGGTACCGGTGGTACCCAGGATCACCGCGCTGTCGCCTTTGGCGATGCAGACCAGATCGGACTTCGGGAAGACGATCTTCGGAATGGAATCGAACTCGAAGGTGAACTTGGACGAACGGCTGCGCCACTGGGTGCTGGCGCTGGAGAACATGGTGTTGTCCTTGAAGAGGTTCGCACAGGTGGCGATGAAGGCCACCACGTTCTGCTTGCGGCCGCTCTGCACGAGCTTGTCCATGCCCTGCATCCAGGCGTCGAACTCCGTGGCGCTGCGACCACCGGAAGGGAATGCGGCGATGGCGCCGAGGTAGTCGCGGAAATGCGGGAAGGCCTCGAAGCGTTTCTTCACCATGTAGTTGGCCACCTCGATGATGCGTGCACGTTGGGCAGCACTGTAGTAGGTGCCGTTCCATATCGGCGTAAAGACCTGCTCCATGAACGGTCGACCCTCCTTCTTATCCGCTTCCACGATGAAGGTGGTCATCTCCTGTAGGAAGGTGGCCGGGTCGGTGGAGAAGACCTTGGTCTGCGCACGCACCGTGGTGTGCAAAGCGCCGCCCATGACCAGGAGCAGGGTCAGGAACGAACGGGAGAGTAGGCGCGTGATGTTCATTCTACCAGACGTTTGCGACACCCGAGCAAGGACCATTCCCCTTCTTCCAAGTGTTCGGCGAGTTCCAGTCCATGGGCCTGTGCTGCGGCAGCCAGCAGGGGTCGATCGGCCACGATGAAGCCACTGAGGAACAGGGCAGCTCCAGGTCGCATGGCC
>DAOORM010000335.1:0-3056 GCA_035389265.1 Flavobacteriales bacterium
CCGGCCTTGCCCACGTGACTTCACCCAGTGAAGGTTCGCATCTGCTCTACGTCCGTATGCGCGCTGCTGATGGCACCTGGAGCAACGAGTACAGAACGGTGTTGCACGTTTCGCCCAGCATCCCGCTACGTTCGATCACCCTTCAAGCAGCGGAGTACTATTTCGACACCGATCCAGGTGAAGGCAATGCGACGCCGTTGCTGGCGCTCGACGGTGACTTCGACAGTGCGCTGGAGCAGGCCTTGACTTCTGCGAGCCTCAGTGATCCGGGATCACATGTGATCGGCGTGCGTGTGCGCGGCGCGGATAATGCTTGGAGCGCTACGTTCCGCAGTGTGGTGCATGTAGGTCCGGAACTCATCGCCCGCGATATACGTGTGCAACAAGGCGAGTTCTTCTTCGATAGCGATCCCGGCGAAGGCAATGGCACAACACTGCTGGCCTTCGACGGCAACTGGACCGATGCCGTGGAGATGGGCACGACAAGCGTGGCCGCACCGACGATCGGCGATCACTTGCTGTACGTTCGTATGCGCGGGGCAGACGGCACCTGGAGCAACGAATACAAGACCGTATTACACGTCAGCGCACCTGTACCCGCCAGACCGATCGCGGTGGTGAACGGTGAATACTACTGGGATACCGACCCCGGCGAAGGCAATGGTATCGCCCTTGCTGCAACGGATGGCGGCTTTGACGAGGTGCTGGAAGATGTGATCAGCTCGGACGTGTCAGAACTTTCCGCTGGACCGCACGTGCTGGGTGTGCGCATGCAGGGCAGCGATGGCGGTTGGAGCGCCACATTCCAACAGGTGGTGAGTGTAACGGCACCCTCCGAGCAAGATCTTCCCATCGCGATCAGCGCATTCCTCCAAGGGCCGATGAACAGCGCTACCACGATGAGCGATGCCTTGCGGACCAGTGGTCTCATTCCGCTCACCGAGCCGTTCACGGCACTCGGATTCGACCATCTGGGAAGCGGTGGAGAAACGATCAACGCTTCGGTCCTGACGCTTCTGTTCGGGCAAGTGGTGGACTGGGTTTTCGTGGAGTTGCGCGAGGCGATGGACCCGACCAATGTCATCCAAACACGCGTAGGCTTGATCAAGAGCAACGGCGATATCACCGCCACGAACGGGATCTCCAACATCGCCTTCCATGCGGTGCCCGGGAACTACCATGTGGCGTTGAAGCACCGCAATCACTTGGGCGTGATGACCTTCATCCCTCTACCGTTGGGCCCATCCGGCACACGGCTCGACCTGCGCCTGCCCAGCACTCCGACCTACGGCACCGAAGCACGTGCATCGGCCAACGGTCGTGCGTTGCTCTGGAGCGGCGATGTGAACCATGATGGCCAAGTGAAGTACACAGGTGCTGGGAACGACCGCGATCCGATCCTCCTGAGCATCGGTGGCGTCGTGCCCACGAACGAACTGATCGGTCAGTACGCATCGGAGGATGTGAACATGGATGGCCGGGTGAAATACACCGGATCGAATAATGATCGCGACCCCATCCTGGTCAATATCGGTGGGACGGTGCCTACGACCATTCGTGAAGGACAGGTCCCCTAGTCCTAGTGCGCTGATGGCAGGTCCAGTGCGGAGCTCACACTGACTGTCTCCGCTAGCGTTCCAGCCTTCCGCGAGGTCCTGTCCATACTGTCGCTCCGCTAGTATATCTCCTTCGGCGCTTCGGATCAAGCAACCGTGTCGCCCGAACGCTGTCAGCCTTCACCATGGCCATGGCGCACGAAGTACATGTCCATTTCCCCCTTCCCTTTGGCCTGCACCTGCCCCCGTGGGGTGAAGTGGAGATCGACCCTATCCTTCACTAGACGATAGGTGGCCTCGCTGATGTTCACCTGCCCCACTTCACCGCTGCTCTCCATACGGCTGGCGATGTTCACCGTATCGCCCCAGATATCGTAGGCGAACTTCTTCACACCCACGATACCGGCGACAACGGGGCCGGTGTGGATGCCCACGCGCATCTCGAAGGCGGGCTTGCCAAGTGCATCGCTTTCCTTCTTCCGGGCGACCATGAACGCCTGCATCTCCAGGGCCGCTTGAACCACACCGGCTGGTGTCGATGATGCTGGAACAGGCAAACCACCCGCACACATGTATGCATCGCCGATGGTCTTGATCTTCTCGATGCCGCGCGCGGTGATGATACCATCGAAGGCTTTGAAGCAGGTGTTCAGTTCTTCCACCAGCTCTTGTGGCGAGAGTTTCTCGCTCGCTTCGGTGAAGCCTTTGAAGTCGGTGAACAGGATGGTGACGTTGTCGAAGTGCTTGGCATCGGCGTGGCCCTTCGCCTTCAGTTCTTCGGCGACTTCCTCCGGAAGGATGTTCAGCAGCAGCTCGTCGCTGCGTTCCAAGGCGCGCTGGGTGCGCCGCCGTTGCCGATAGCTGAAGGTGCCGAACACCAATGCGACCGCTGCTCCGGCCAACAAGAGGTTACGCCGGGCACGCTCCTTCTGCAAGGCGATGGTGGCCTCAACCTGACGCTGCTCGCTCAACAAGCTGTCGGCGAATTGCTGCTTGTCGAACTCGGCACCAAGTAGGACACTGGTGACCGCCGATGCCGACCGGGCGCCCATCAACGAATCGTTCAACGCATGGTAGCGGCGGTTGTAGGCCAAGGCTAGGAACAGATCGCCCGTGCCCTCATAGGCCAGTGCCAAATACTCCAGGTTCTCCATGGCCTCGTTGCGCAGGTCGTGCGCTTCAGCGATGCGCAGGCCTTCACGCGCTGCGCGGATCGCTTCATCGTGTTCCTTGGCACACAAATAACCTCTTGCCAAGCGCGCGTACAAGTAGGCCAACATGTCGTTCCTGTCCGATCGACCACGGTTCAAGTCCAGGCTTCGCTGTATCCGGCGCAGACCGCCTGCACAATCGCCCAGAAGTACCAAGGCTTCCCCGGTGACGGCGCCGATATCGTCCCGGTGGTCCACCCACGCACCCGCGTCCAGCATGGCCTGGGCCGTATCCATCGTGGCCAAGGTGGCTCTAGCATCACCTGCCTCGATGTGGATGGCACCGATG
>DAOORM010000336.1:0-3053 GCA_035389265.1 Flavobacteriales bacterium
AAGAAGCCACGGCGCATGTTGGCATCGTCCACCACGTCGTCATGCACTAGGGTGGCGGTGTGCAGGAGCTCGATGAGGCTGGCCGCCACGAATGCGCTCTCCTGCACCGGCCCGAACTGCCGGGCGCTGAGCAGGGTGAACATGGGCCGCATCTGCTTGCCCTTGCGCTTCACGATGTAATGCATCACCCGGTCCAACAGGGCCACCTTGCTGCGCATCGCCTCGCGGAAATGCGGCTCGAAAGCCTTCATTTCCGCCGCGATCGGGCGCTGGAGTTCGTCGAAGGTGAGCATGGGCCCATTCCGCAGTGCGGGTGGGCAAAGATGGGCATAGGCCCGGTGCCGGGAACAACCTTTGCCCGGTTCGTTCGTCCATTGGGAAGTGCCCGATCACCACCTACCTTCGCTGTGCATGATCATCCGGACCCTTCGTTCGTACTTCTGGCTCACCGCCTTTGTCCTCCTGTCCGCATCCGTTGCGCAGGCCCAGCCGGGTAAGACCAAGGTGGTGCTGTACAAGGACCGCGTGGCGGCGGCTTTCGATACGGTGGACTGCGTGAAGAACGTATTGAAGATCAATCCGCTGGTCTTCTTCCGCGGCGAGATACCCGTCTACTACGAGCGGGCCATCACGCACCGCCTGAGCTTGGAAGCCGGTCTGGGAGTCACCTTGCGCAATTATCTCGCGCTTTCGTTCACCGGCGATGATGCCGATGACTTCGGTGCCGGCACCGAGATCATCCCACGGCTCAGCTTCAACGTCGGGTTCCGCTACTATTTCCTGGAGGATCTGGAGCCACAAGGCGCTTATGGCCAGATCTCCTTCGCGCACTTGAACTTCACCAAGGACATTCGGACCAAGGGCCCCACAGGAGAATTCACCGATGTGAGCCTGCGCGACGACCGGACGTACAACGATGTGCGTTTCCTGTTCGGCTACCAACGGCTGAGCAGCAACAGTAACTGGTTGTTCGATGTGTATGGTGGACCAGCGTTCCGCGATCGTTTCAATGTGAAGGTCCAGGAACGCCTCGACCTCAGTGGCGACCGACCGACCTGGGCCTATACGGTCGAGGAGACGAAAGATCGTACGCTCGCCTTCTTCCTCGGAGTGAAGGTGGGCTATGGGTTCTAATTAGTTCCTCCTTCCAAAGGATCGGGAACTACTTCATGACGCGCTCACCGTCCTTCAGCGCCGGTTCGTTCTTGTTGGCGAGTTGACCACAGGCTGCGTCGATGTCGCGGCCGCGGCTGCGGCGGATACGGGCGATGATGCCCTTCTTGTCCAGGTGCTGTTGGAACGCCTCCGCATCTTGGGCATCGGTGCGGCCGAAACCGCCGGCGTCGATGGGATTGTATTCGATCAGGTTCACCTTGGCATGCACATCACTGGCGTACTTCACCAGCTCCTGCGCGTCGGCCAAGGAATCGTTGAAGCTGCGGAGCAGGATGTACTCGAAGGTGACATCCTTACCGGTGGTGCGTGTGTAGTACCGTAAGGCGTCCTTCAGTTCGGTGAGCGAGTTCTGCTCGTTGATCGGCATGATGCGGTCGCGCTTGGCGTCGTTGGCAGCGTGCAGCGATAGCGCGAGGTTGAACCGGGCCCCATCATCGGCGAGCTTGCGGATCATCTTGGCGATACCCGCCGTGCTCACCGTGATGCGACGCGGGCTCATGCCCAGACCGTCCTCTGCGGAGATACGCTCGGCGCTGCGCAAGGTGTTGGCGTAGTTCAGCAAGGGTTCCCCCATGCCCATGTACACGATGTTGGTGAGGCCCTGCTGGTAATACTTGCGGGCGAGAACATCGATCAGCACCACCTGGTCGTAGATCTCCTGTGCATCGAGGTTGCGGATGCGCTTGAGTTTGCCCGTGGCGCAGAAGCTGCAGGTGAGGCTGCATCCGATCTGGCTGCTGATGCACGCCGTCAAGCGCGTGGGTGTCGGGATCAGTACGCCTTCCACCACATGCCCATCCCAGGTCTTGAAGGCGCATTTCACCGTCCCATCCTGGCTGCGCTGCTCTTCCACCAGCGTCAAGGGTCGCAGCACCGTGCGTTCGGCGAGGTGGGAACGGAATGTCTTGGGCAGATCGCTCATGTCATCGAACGAGCGGGCCTTTTTGCGCCACAACCACTCCCAAAGCTGTTTGGCGCGGTAGGGTTTCTCGCCCACCTCGTGCACGAGCGTCTTGATCTCTTCCAGAGAGAGGTCGCGGATGTCTGGGATGGAAGTGTTCACTTGTACGCTTCTTTTCGATCGGCTATCCGCTCCACAACGATGAGTTTGATCCGGTCGCTCACTTCATAGATGATCCGATACACACCCACACGCACCCGGTACAGAGCCGTTGCGCCGGCCAGTTTCTTACAACCACGGGGCCTGGGTTCCTTTTCCAACTCACGCAACACCCGAACGATGGATGTGTGGTATGGTTCCGGAACCCGTCGAAGTTCACGAGTGGCACTCCTGGTGAGTTCTACCGAATAGCTCACTTCTTCTTGGAACGCTTCGGGGATCGGAGATAGGCATCCAGCGATACCGTGGGCTCGTTCTTCCGGCTTTCTGCGACGAGCACATCGACCAGATCCTCCAGCCCTTCCGGATCCTTCCTGATCGCCTCAAGGTCGATCTGAACGATGCGTTTCTTCTTCCGCTCGTCGAACAGGATGCTTACTCCTTTCATCACACGGTCTGGCTTGGTCCCGTAAAGCTACGACCGGATCCGTCCGTTGCGCTTAATACGACTTCGGCCACCTGCAGGTCGATCGGGGTGGTCACCTTGATGTTCGTCTCCTGTCCGTCCACCAGTTGGATACGCTTCCCCTGTCGCTCCACCAACGTGGCCTCATCCGTGAACGCCGGATCATACGGCGCCGCGAAGGCGGCGCGGAGCAACGCCACCTGGAAGCACTGCGGTGTCTGAACGGCCCGCATACCTGAACGGTCAATGGCACGGCTGCCGTCCCCTTCCACCAAGCGCACCGAGGACGTGATCGGCACCACCGGGATCGCCGCGCCGTGTTCTTCAGCCGCCGCGAAACAACGTCCGATC
>DAOORM010000337.1:0-3049 GCA_035389265.1 Flavobacteriales bacterium
CACCTCGGGCAACCTGCTCTGGCAGCGCTCCTTCGGCGGTAGCAGCTACGACTACTGCGCAGCCGCACACCCCACCGCAGACGGCGGCTACCTGCTGGGCGGCACCACCTTCTCCACCAACGGCGATGTGGCCGCCAACAACGGCTTCGCGGACTACCTGGTGGTGAAGTTCGCCGACGCCACCAATGGCCTGCACACCCTTCGTTCCGATGCGCCCTTCCACCTGCTGCCCAACCCCGTGCAGGACGAACTGATCGTGGAACTCGCATTGGAAGGCCCCGCCCGCACCCACGTGCTCCTGTCCAACGCGCCGGGCCAGCAACTCGCCACCGTGTTCGACGAACACCGCAGCACAGGCACACACCGCATCCGCATTCCCGTGCAACACTTGGCGCCGGGCATCCACCACCTGCACGTGCGGATCAACGACCGTAGCTTCCTGCGGACGTGGGTGAAGTTGTAGGGAGCACGCAGCTTCCACCACCCCCGCGCATCGGTCGCCCCCACACAGGCAACGGCACACACGCGTCGCCGCGACCGCCTACCTTGGTATCCACACCCCGCACCCATGGCCACCCCACGCACCGCCCTCGCACTCGCCTTTCTGCTGCCTGTGGCGGCCACCGCACAACTCACCTGTGCCGATGCCGTGGTGGTGGGCATCGGCACGCACACCGCACCCCCGGTCACCGGCGCAGCACCCGTGGCCAATTGCGGCGGGGTCTTCAACTTGGGCACCCACGGGCTGTGGTACCGCTTCACCCCCACCGCCAATATGGTGCTCACGGTGAGCAGCTACAACATCGGCCTCCCCGCCGTCGACACGCGCTTGCACGTGTACCGCGGACCCTGCGATGCCCTGGAATGCCATGCCGGTGGCGATGACGAAGGACCGGGATACACCACCATCGCCACCTTCCCCGTGCTGGCTGGCACCACCTACACCCTCGTGTGGGACGACACCTGGAGCGCCCAAGGGTTCACCTTCACCATGCAGGAGTCCACGGTGCCCGTCAACGTGGTGTTCTTCACCTTGCAGCTCGTGCCCGGGCTCTCGAACGTGATGGGCCTGGTGGACATGAACGACGATGGGCTGGACGACCTGGTGTCGCCCAACGACGTGAACTTCAAGGTGGCCCACCAACAACCGAACGGCACGCTGCCCATCACCACCTACCCCACCACCACCGCCGTGAACGCCGCGAGCTGGAGCTTCGCCGTGGGCGACTGGGACAGCAACGGCCACCGCGACCTGATGTATGGCGGCGGCAGCGGTGCCACGTTCATGACCGCCAATGCCAGCGGCACGGCCTTCACCCAGTTCAGCCCGCCGCAGTACATCTTCTGCCAGCGCACCAACTTCGCGGACCTCAACAACGACGGCCACCTCGATGCCTTCACCTGCCACGATGTGGATGCCAACGTGGCCTTCATCAACAACGGCGCGGGGCAGTTGGTCTTCACCCAAGGCGGCTACGGCACCACCTGCGGCAACTACGGCAGCATCTTCACGGACATCGACAACAACGGCACCAACGACCTCTTCGTGGCGAAGTGCGGCTGCGATCCGGAGGACCTGCTGATGCTGAACAACGGCACCGGCACCTTCGCGAACACCGCGCCCGCGCTGGGACTGGCCGATGGACACCAGAGCTGGAGCAGTGCCTGGGGCGACTACGATAACGACGGCGACATGGACGTGCTCATCGGGGCCAGCAGTGGCACGGTCCACAAGCTGCTGTACAACAACGGCGACGGCACCTTCGTGGCCGCACCTGCCGGCAACGGCATGGACCAGTGGACGGGTCTCAGCGTGGAGTGGACCGCGCACGACTTCAACAACGACGGTTGGATCGACATCCTCGGCGGCCAGGCCCTGCACTACAACAACCAAGACGGCACCTTCAGCCACGATCCCGTCGCACCCCACAACCAAGCCGTGGGCGACATCGACAACGATGGCCTGCTGGACCTGGCCACGTTCAACGGCTACTACCGGAACATCGGCAACGACCACCACTACAACCACATCCGCATCCACCCGCGCGGCACGGTCAGCAACCGCGATGCCATCGGCGCGCGTGTCACCATCACCAGTGCGCTGGGCACCCAGATCCGCGACATCCGCAGCGGCGACGGCTTCGCGTACATGAGCCACATCGGCGCCCACTTCGGCCTGGGGGCCGACACCGTGGTCACCGCCGTCAGCATCCGCTGGCCCAATGGCGATGTGGAGACGTTCACGGACCTCGCCATCAACACCACCCACGTCATCGAACAGGGCACCAGCACCGCCGTGGCTCAGCCCGCGCCCACCCCCTTCGCACTGGCCCCCAACCCCGCGAACGACCACCTCACCTTCACTGGCGCCGCACCCACCAGTACCTACTCCGTGGTGGACGCCGGCGGCCGCACCGTGCTCACCAGCCAGGCCACCAACGGTCGTATCCCCGTTCAGACCCTAGTCCCCGGGGCCTACGTGCTGCAGCTCACGGATGCCGGTGCCGTGCGCAATGCACGGTTCGTGAAGTGGTAGGGTGTGTGAACTCCTCCGAGTGCAGGTGCGTGGGATCGTAACTCCAAGCTCACACCCCCACCTGCATCCAGAACGGACGGTGGTCGCTGATGTAATACTTCATGTAACTGCGGAACTGCGCCGTGTTCGCCTTCCACCGATCGGGGAAGAACGTTTTGTCCATGTCGTACACGCCGACGTTCTGCAAGCGGCCTAGTAAGCCGGGTAGGAAAGCGATCCGGTCGTACGGTTTATCGTCGGTGATGGTGCTGTACACCTCGCTGGTGCGCTTGGGCACGTGCAGGCCGCGTTTGCGCAAGGTGTCGTACACCGGGTCGCCGGACTCCACCTTCGGCAGGTTGAAGTCGCCCATCAAAAGGATCGTCCCGACCTGGAACAGTCTCCCCGAACAGGCCGATCCGGGCTACCCCTTGAATGGTCGGATCGATACCGGGGTCTTTGGTACTGACGTGTTCTCCTGGGAACTGTGGATGCTTTATTGCGGCGAACTGGATACGGAACCTCTAGACGGAT